>JANXQZ010000808.1 GCA_025353235.1 Bryobacterales bacterium | reverse complement strand
CCGGGCGGGGCGCAGCTATGTGGATCAAACATCCCGTGACCGCATTCCACTCTATTCAAATGCCCGATGACCCGGACGCGTATGCCGCAGCGCTCTATGCGACGCTGCATGAACTGGACCTGCAAGCCTTCGATTGGATAGCCATTGAGCGACCTCCGTCTAGACCGGAATGGGCGGGCATCCGCGACCGCTTGGAGCGCGCGGCCTGCCGATGACCGAGCGTCCCAAATGCGGCCTCGACCTGCTAGCAGAAATCGAAGCCACAAACACACCCGCGATCACGCTCTGGCACCTGGGTCACTGCGGATTCGTCGTGAAGTCATTTGACCTCGCCTTTTACGTGGACCCTTATCTTACAGGGCCCCACTCGCCGTTGACCCCTCACCAAGTCTCGAATGCCGACCTGATTCTGTGCACGCACACTGGCGCATCTCACATGGACCCAGCCTCGCTGTCGCCCATGTTGCAGGCATCGGCCAAGGTTCGAATCGTGCTCCCCAAAAGCGCCGCGGCCCATGCGCACTCCAGAGGCATCCCGTATGAACGCATGACCACCACCGACTCGGATCTGCGGGTGGAATATTTCAAGCGCGGCCTGTACGGACGGGTTTACTCGGTGCCGTCCGCGCACCCCGAACTTCACTGGACTCCCGCTGGCGGGTACCCGCATCTGGGCTACCTGATTCGCTTCGGAGAATCGACGATTTACCACGCTGGCGACTGCGGTTTGTATGAAGGGATTGTCGAGAAACTCCGGCCCTATCGTGTGACGGTGGCGATTCTCCCAATTAACGGCAACGGAAACTTTGACCCTCCGCAGGCCGCCCAGCTCGCGGAAGATATCGGCGCGAAATGGCTCGTCCCCATGCATCATGACGGCGACTGCCTGAACCGCTTCATCAATCACATGCTCGGGTTTCGCCCTTCGATGGGATTCAAGGTGTTTCAGCCAGGCGAGCGCTGGAAGGTGCCGGGAAGCGTTTGATCGGCCCCGTACACTCAATCCCACAACCGAACACCCCACCTTGTCCACGCCTCGCAAAAGCAGCCATTCTGCCCGTGTTATCTCGCAAATAGATCGTGGCAGGCAAGTTGCCATAGGATGTGGGAGAACTTATATATGGACATCCCTCGTGGCAAAGAGGTAGCCCGGCGAAAGCTTATCCGCCGTATTGTTATGATCGGCGCGGTCCTGGTGGCCATTCCGTTGATCACCTGGGGACTATCGCGCTTAAAGCCAGCCGCGCCGGAGGTTGAAAGGGCGGCCGTCTGGGTGGGCACGGTGAAGCGGGGACCCATGGTCAGAGAAGTTCGCGGGCTGGGCAAGCTCGTCGTTGAAGAATACATTTGGATTCCGGCGCAGTTCGACGGACGCATTGAGAAAATCAATTTTTTGCCCGGTGACAAATTGCACGCGAGCGATATTCTGATGGTTTTGAGCAACCCGGATATGCAGCTCTCCTCCAACGATTTCGAGTGGCAGGTAAAGCAAGCCGAGGCGAATTACACGAACCTTAAAGTCACTCTGCAGAGCGCTCAACTGCAGCAGAGGGCTACTACGGAACAGGTCCGCTCAGACTTGATGCAGGCGGATCTCACGGCCGAGCGCGACGAGCAGTTGACCAAGGCTGGCCTGAAGGCGGAACTCGAAACCAAGCTCTCAGTTGCCAAGGCCCAGGAGTTGAAGGGCCGCTACAATCTTTCTCAGCAGCAGCTCGACATCAGCGGATCTTCCATTCAAGCTCAGCTCGATGCGCAAAAGGTGCAAATCGAGAAGCTGAAAGCCGCCTACGATCTTAAGAAGGTGCAGGTGGGGCAACTGGTGATTCGGGCCGGCGTGGACGGCATTCTGCAGCAGCTGGGCGCGGGCGCTCCGGCTCCTCCGCTTGAGGTTGGCCAGCGCGTTACGCCCGGAACGATTCTGGCGAAGGTCGCTCAGCCACTGAGACTCAAGGCCGAATTGCTGATACCGGAAACGCAGGCGAAGGACGTGGCGGTGGGCCAAGTGGCGGCCATCGATACGCGCAACGGAATTATCGCGGGGCACGTTTTCCGCAAGGATCCTGCGGCGATTAACGGAACTATCGCGGTGGACGTCAAGCTGGAAGGCGCGTTGCCCGATGGCGCAGTCCCCGATCTGAGCGTGGATGGCACCATTACCATCGAGAGGCTTTCCGACGTGGTCTTCGTGGATCGGCCTGTGATTGGCCAAGCAGGCGCAAAGATTACGCTCTTCAAGCTGGATGGCGGAGATAGCAAAGAAGCGCAGCGTATTCCGGTCCAGTTGGGAAGAAGTTCGGTAAACACGATCGAAGTATTGGAAGGCCTCAAGGTCGGCGACCAAGTCGTGCTCTCCGACATGTCGGCTTGGGACGCTCAGAATCGCATTCGGCTGAAGTAAGGACTCACAAATGGAAAACGGACAATCACTGATTCACCTGGACGGGGTAACCAAGGTCTTCGTCACCGATGAAGTAGAGACGCACGCGCTGGCCGGGATTCACATCGAGGTGAAGAAGGGCGAATACATTTCCATCTCAGGGCCGTCGGGCTGCGGAAAGTCGACGCTGCTGGCGATTCTGGGTCTGCTGGATTCGCCGAGCGAAGGCACTTACACCCTCAATGGCAAGCCGGTGCAGAACTTGAAGCTGTCAGAGCGCGCCAGAATTCGGAACCGGGAGATCGGGTTTATTTTCCAAGCTTTCAACTTGATCGGCGATTTGACCGTGTATGAAAATGTGGAACTGCCGCTCACCTATCGCGGCATGCCCGGCGATGAGCGGAAGAAACGGGTCCATGAAGCTCTTGAGCGCGTCGGTATGGGACACCGTGTGAAGCATTATCCCTCGCAGTTATCGGGCGGCCAGCAGCAGCGCGTA
>JANXQZ010000706.1 GCA_025353235.1 Bryobacterales bacterium | reverse complement strand
CGAGTCTTTCTTCGCGAGCCGAAGCCACAGGCCAGCGCTTGTGCGATGATTCTCTTCCAGCCAATCAGCCCACAGCTGTTTGGACTTGAAAAGCCTTATCGGGCAAGCAGACGCTGCGATCTTACCGTAGTCTGCGGAAGGCAAGCCAATGGTATTTTTCTCACAGGCCGGCTCGCTCACGGTCACGGCTGTCAGCTAGTCGTAGCGGAGAACGGCAGCCGGATCCGATCTAACCGCCCGCCGACTCGGAATCCAACACGCAAGCGCCGCGATCACAAGCAGCACCCCGCTTACGCCAAAAAACGTGGCCGGATCGTACCCGCTCACCTGAAATAAAAAGCTGTTTAGCAACCGCGTCAATGCGAGCGCGGCAAAAAGGCCAACAGCCAAACCAGCCACCACCGGACTCAGCCCTTGCCGCAAAATCATGCGATACACGTCTGACCTGGCAGCACCTAGCGCCATGCGTATCCCAATCTCATTGCGTCGTTGTATTACTAAATACGAAACCACGCCATAGATTCCCAGACTCGCCAGAACCAACGCCGCACCAGCAAACAGCAGCACCAACGTCATCTGAAACCGGCGCGGAGCCACCGACCGCGACACTACCTGCTCCATCGTTCGCATCTCGCCCAGCGGCACCTCGGAATCGATCTCGCGAACGGCCGCGCGCAAGGCAGGCGCGGCCAGAACGGGGTCCATCATGGTTCGCGCCACCAGCGAAAGCTTCACCCGGCTCTCATACCAGTAGGGAAGATAGACGAGCAGTCCAGCGGGCTGCTGCAAACTGGAAAGACGGATGTTCCCCGCCACCCCGACCACCTGAAACGGAGCTTCCTTGTCATCTCCGCGCCTGAAACGCTTGCCGATAGGATTCTCTCCCGCGAAGACTCGCTTGGCTACCGTTTCCGAAATCACGGCAGGTGCTACCTTCCTGTCCCCATCCTGAATGAATCTGCCTTGCAGCAGCGGAATCCCCAATGTCTCGAAATAACCGGGACTCACAAAGCGGTAGTTTACTATCGGTCGTTCCAGCACAGGAGCATGCTGGCCTTCGAGGGTGATCATGTCGGCCCAGCCCTCACCCTCCAGCGGAAGCTCGCTGACGATCCCCGCCGACTTCACCCCCGGCAGGGCGCGGAGCTTGAGCAAAAGGCGATCAAGAAATTGTACCCGCGTTTTCTCCTCTTTATAGCGAGCCGCAGGCAGCGCCAAGTCGGCCGCAATTATACGGGCCGTGTCGAAGCCTTTGTCCAGTTTCATTAAGCGCACGAAGCTATGCAGCAGCAAACCGGACGAAATCAGCAACACGGCGCTCAGCGCCACCTCCGACGCCACTAGCAATGCGCGGAGTTGGAGGCCTCGCGCGCTCTCCGTCTGAGCCCTCCCTCCCGAGCGAAGGGCGTCGGCCGGCTCGGCGCGCGCTAGGCGCAATGCTGGCAAGATTCCAAAAAGCAATCCCGTCAGAAGGGTAAGCGCCAAGCCGCACCCGAGAACCATGCCATCTACGTGGACGTTTTCGAGTCGAGGGAGATCGACTGGGGCTGTCCGGACCAGCAAGTCCACTCCCCAGTAGGCGACCGCCAAGCCCAAGATTCCCCCGAGTGCTGCGAGTAACAGCGCCTCGGCCAGCACGTGCCGGATGAGTTGTCCGCTGGATGCGCCTAGCGCGGCGCGAATCGTCGCATCTCGCTTCCTCGCCATCGCGCGAGCCAGCATCAGATTGGCCAAGTTCACGCATACGATCAGCAGCACCGCACCGACAGCCGCCAGCAAGACCAACAAGCCTTTGCGAGTCTGCCCCGTCATTTGTTCCTTCAGCGGAGTAATCAAGGCGCGCAGTTCTGCCTTTTCGGCCGCTCCCAGCCTTGCCTCGATACTCGCTTGTACGATGTCGATCTCTGCGAGCGCTTGATCGCGGGTGACGTTGGGTCTGAGCGTTGCTAAGGCCATAAAGTTGAAGTCACCCATGAGCCCGATGTTCTCCGCATTGATGGCGATCGGTCGGAAGATGTCGGTGCGGGCTTCCAGCTTACCTAGGTTGCTGAGATCGTGATTCGCGAAAAAGTGAAAATCGGGCGGCAATACGCCAAGCACAACGTGCGGCGCGCCGCCCAGCAAAATCGCCCGGCCAACAATGGCTTGGTCCGCCGAAAAACGCCTGCGCCAAAGCCCGTCGGTGATCACCACCACGTTATTATGACCGGGGCGGTCCTCCTCTTCCCGGAACCCGCGTCCCAGTCGAGGTTGCACGCCCAGCATGGTGAAAAGATTCGCAGAGACGAAGGCGGCCCCCACCTGCTCGGGCTCGCCGCCTCCAGTGAGAGTCATGCGGCGCGAGTCGATTGCGGCTATCTGATCAAGCGTCTTGCACTGCTTGCGCCATTCGAGCAGATGGCGGCCGTTCACTGGAAAAGGTCCGAACTGACGCACCAACTTGGGGATGATCTCTTGAATAACCACGAGCCGATCCGGGTTGGGGTAGGGAACCGCCTGCAGCAGGACGCCGTTGATCAGCGAGAAAATGGCCGTGTTCGCGCCGATTCCCAGGGCGAGGGTTAATACTGCGATCGCGGTAAAACCAGGGTCGCGAGCGAGAGTCCGGAGGGTGGGAGGAAGTGCCATATCACCCATTTTGGTGTGGACTCTCTCAAATTGCTACTATTCCCGAATAAGAAGTTCATGGAACTTGTCACAGCGGGACCCTCCGGTTTGATCCGATCCGGAATTGCGAACTCCGCTCCAAGTTGTTACAGTGAAAGCGTGAGCCACCCTAGCTCAGTTGGTAGAGCGGCTGATTCGTAATCAGCAGGTCGCCAGTTCGATCCTGGCGGGTGGCTCCAGTTAGTTTCAGAATCCCTTCAGGGTTGCGGCCTCTGCGGCTAGGATTGCCTTCTTCCGCTCCACGCCCCACCGGTAACCCCCCATCTCCCCATTGTTCCGAACGACTCTGTGGCACGGAATCGCGAGCGCCACTGCATTAGAGGCGCAAGCGCGAGCCACGGCCCGGGTAGCCGTCGGTCTCCCAATCGCCTGTGCCACTTCGCTGTAGGATTCCGTTCGCCCGGCGGGAATGGATTGCAGGTGCTCCCAAACCAGACGCTGGAACGCGGTAGCTTTGATGTCGAGCGGCAAGCGCTTTCTCAGGGCATGGCCATGAACGAGACTTGCAATCAGCGTTTCGGTGCTCGCCGATGGCGTCTCTTCCACCACGGCCGCTGCGGGAAATTCTTGGTGAAGCGCTTCGCGAAGATGTTTTTCCGAATCGCCTAGCTGAATCGAGCAGATGCCTTTTTCGGTTGCAGCCAGCAGCAGCTTCCCAAATGGGGAGTCGGCAATCGAGTAGCGGATCAGGCTGCCTGGGCCGCCTTTGCGATAAGCTGCGGGGGTCATGCCCAGTTGGGTTGCAGTGCGCTCATACAAGCGGCTGGACGACCCGTAACCCGCATCGTTCTGTGCCCGCGTGACGCTGTGACCCTTTTGCAGCCCGGTCTTCAAACGCTGCAGCCGGCACGCATCGGCATACGCACGAGGCGAGATCCCGATCAGGTCCTTAAAGCTGCGTTGCAGATGAAAAGGGCTTAGTCCGAACTCTTTGCTCAGAGCCAAGAGGGTGATGGGTTTATCCGGGTGGCCTTCCACAAAGCGGCAGACTTTTTCTACCAATTCCGATCGAGGATCGGCCCGCAGCACATTCTGCGGATGGCAGCGTTTGCAAGCTCGGAAGCCGGCCTGCTCGGCGCGATCGCGTTGCTGGAAGAAGACCACGTTCTGGGGATTGGGCAGCCGGGAATGGCATGAAGGGCGGCAGTACACGCCCGTGGTCAGCACCCCGTAGTAGAAGATGCCGTCCATGCGCCCATCTCGATTTAGCAGCGCATCCCAGTAGTTCGCTTCCCAGTAATTCTGTTCGGCGGGGTTGGGGGTCATGACGGAGAATATTGTTGCATGGGCCATGCTTTGAGAGTAGGGCTGTTTCGTACATGCCGCTATCCGATGCTTGCGGGCTAATTGCGATTTTACGGCGATACACTAGTTCTTCGCGAAATAAAGTTGTGCCGCTCGCGCCATGTCCGTCTTGCTCATCCGAGCAGGACGGCCTTCATACTTGCCAATCGAGACCAGAATATTGCAGATGTCGGCCGGGTAACAGGCCCGCAATTCTTTTCGTCCATCGGTTAAGCATAACTCTCGCAGATAAGCGGCGCTGTCGGGCTCGCTCGGAATCCGTTTGCTGGAAACGATACGGGTGAAGATCTGGTCGAAGACATCGCTAGTGACTGCATCGACATAGATCTTGTTGTGGATGCGGCGCAGAAAAGCTTCGTCGGCTAAATCCGCCGGTTCGAGATTCGTGGAGAACACGACCATGAGCTCAAACGGAATCTGGAATTTGACGCCGTAGCGCAGCATCAGGTAGTCCACGCGCCGATCCAGCGGCACGATCCACCTGTTCAGAAGATCGCGAGGAGACATCAACTGGCGCCCGAAGTCGTCGATGATAAAAATTCCGTTATTCGCCTTCATCTGCATCGGGGCGGCGTAGATGCCCGAAGTCTCATCCAGGCGCAGCTCCAGCATGCTGGGCACAAGCTCGCCGCCCACTACGATGCAGGGGCGTCGGCAAAGAATCCAGCGCGGGTCAATCTGACTATCTTCGGATTCCAGCGCATGATGCACCACGGGGTCGTACAAGCTGATGATCTGTCCGTCCACCTCCACCGCATAAGGCAGAAGAATGGCATCTCGATACACTCGAAGCATCCGTTCGGCAAGACTGGTTTTCCCATTTCCGGTGGGCCCGTAGAGAAATATGGAATTTTGCGAGATGAGGGCGGGCCCGAGCTGATCGAGAATCTTGTCGGTAATCACCAGATCCGAGAAGGCCGAGCGCAATGCGGCCCGATCTACGTTGATCTTGGCTGTTTGGGTAGTGGTAGCCTCGTGATAATCCCGCAGCGAAACCGGAGCAGCGCCCGCATACTGGCTGACTTGAAAGCGCTCCGACGCCAGAGCCTTCCCGGCACCCGATAGAGTGAACTGATAGTCATTGCCAATCATTCCCTTCACTTCCACCAATTGCTGCTGCCGCATGTGCTGAAATACAGTGCTCAATATCGAAGTAGATAGCCGCAATTTTCGTGACAAAGTTTGCAGATTGCTGAACCCTTCGAGCAGGAGCCTGCGCAGCAAAAGGTCCATGACGAGCGATTGCGCAATTCCAGTGTCCTCAATGGTCTGAGGGGTCTTGGGAGCAAAAGTGGATTGGAGCGGTGCCAGGGACGTCGCCATTGGTACACATATCGGCGGAAAAGGCCAAGAGTTTAGGGTGTGATAGCTTGATCCGTGAGAACCCACCGAATGAGTCTACGAGCGATTCTACTCACACTTGCGACCGCGTCCGGGATGCATGCCGCCGATGCACTCACCTGCGACCTGACTGCATACAAACCACAGCCGGGGCTCAAGGCCGAATCCGGCAACGGATCGGTCACTCTGAGCTGGAACGGGGCGGCCGGATCGGAACTGCGGGCCTCCTTCGGTGTAAATAGGGGCCAGCCGGTAATCAGCGAGTTGGCGGCGCGCAAATCCGGCGGGGCATGGGCAATTCTCGGGCACGATCTAACACCCGAATACGAGGTGACCAGCGGCATCCGGCGCATCTCCGAGCAGCAAATGGCTCCCTTGCGCAAACTGGGCCGTACGGATGCCGCCTATCTGGATGAGCAGAAGTGGAACGCATTCTGGGACGCGCCGTTGAATACTCCAGGCGATATCCGCCGCTCCATAGCCAGCTACGACGTGAAGAGCTGCGCGGTGAAGACCGAGGGCTCCAGGCTGGAGGTCACGTTCACAGGCGTGTCCATGGGGATTTTTTCGGGGCGTCTGACGTACACGGCCTATCAGGGGACGAATCTGCTGCGGCAAGAGGTGGTAGCCAAGACGGAGGAGGCTTCGGTTGCCTACAAATATCGGGCTGGACTGAAGGGGTTCCAGCTTGAACCGGCTCAGCGCGTGATTTGGCGGGACACGTCGCGAGCGTGGCAAAAATACGAGTTTGGCGGGACCGTGAATCGCGATCCAGTGGCGCTCAAAGCCCGCAACCGCTTAGCCATCGTGGAGGGAGAGCATGGCTCGCTCGCTTTCTTCCCTCCTCCGCATAAATTCTTCTTCGCTCGGGAGATCGAAATGAATTTGGGTTACGTGTGGTATCGCAAGGACGATGACAAATCGTTCTCGATCGGCATCCGGCACGGCGATCGCGAGGAGATGTACAAACCGTTTGGCGTGTCCGATGCGGAGTGGGAAAAGCGGGTTAAGGAGTCGCGCCATTTCGCCGCCAATTTCGCTCTCTACAATGCTCCTCCGGGAACTTGGCAGCGGATGCCGATGTATCTTTACTTGAGTCCGGAAGACGGAGCCGCCACGCAGCAAGCGGTGCTGGCGTTCACGCACGACGATGTTTTTAAGCCGCTGCCCGGATACCAAGTCGCGATTAGCCATTTTCATACGCACTTCAACGAGGTGCTCGCCGACGCTGGCACGCTGGATTTGCAAACGCCTTGGGTGACGGTGTTTCGGTCTCTGGGAGTCAATATCGCGATGATGTCGGACTTTCACGGCGACGGGCACAACACCGATCCGGGGCCTCTGAGGTTTGAGGAACAGAAGACGTACTTCGATGGCTCGGCGCGGCACTCGGACAAAGATTTTCTAATTATGCCCGGGGAAGAGCCGGACGCCAACTTTGGCGGGCACTACACGATGGTATTCCCGAAGCCGGTGTATTGGTCGCACGTTCGAAAGCCAGGGCAGCCCTTCGAAGAGAGCGATGCGAAGTACGGACACGTTTACCACGCGGGTTCGGAAGCGGAGGAGTTGGCCATGCTTCGCCGCGAGGGCGGGCTGATTTGGCAGGCGCATCCACGCACGAAAGGGTCCAGCGGCTACCCGGATGCTGTTCGGGAAAATGAGTACTTTCGGAGCGACCGGTTTCTGGGAGGCTCCTTCCAATCATTGCCGGTGGACCAGTCCGAGCAGCGCATTTGCGAGGCGCGCTGCTTTGGAGTTCTCGACGAGATGAATAACTGGAGCGGGGAAAAATACCTGATCGCAGAGGGCGACACGTATGCGAAGTACCCTGAGGACGAAACGTACGGGCAGTTGCTGGTGAACTACGTGAAGTTGCCGCGGCTACCCAGGTTTCAGGAGGATTGGAGTCCAATTCTGGAGTCGATGCGCAGGGGCGACTTCTTCGTCACGAGCGGCGAGGTTTTGCTCAAGCGCCTGGTCGTGGAAGGAGTCGGGAATGCGCGGACG
>JANXQZ010000768.1 GCA_025353235.1 Bryobacterales bacterium | reverse complement strand
TGTTGCCCGCAGCGACAATGGCCGATTCACCATCACAGCCAATGGCGTGGAAGCGGCTGAAGAGGCTGAGATCCCGTGGACGCCTGCGAACCGGATGCTAGGTACGGCGCAGCCGCCAGCGGTTCTTCAATATGCTTGAGGGTTCTACGAACGCGCGCCGCGGACAGCGCCCTTCAATCGCGACTGCCTTAGCTTCGCCGATTTGCGCTTGGGCTTAGTGATCAGAAACGTGCCGCTCCCGATATACTCGGCGCGGTAGAGGTGCTCTTTCTCAGGCTTCGGCTTGGTTTCTTCCGCTTTGGGCGCACCGCCCTTGAGCGCGGCCACTTTCCCCGCCACCGTCCCGATCGCCTTCGCGGCGCTCACTAGTAGTCCGGATTCCGGAGTTGTCTTGCTTTCTTCCGCTGCCATATATGTCGTATGGTAGCATCCTGTAAAGCATGCCTTGCCTCTTGCTAATCCTGTTTCTCGCGTTTCCTCGCGTCGCTCTGCTGTTGATGTATTTCCTGACCAACTATATAGAGCGCGCCTATCACGGCGTTCTGATTCCGCTGCTTGGATTTTTGTTCCTCCCGCTCACCACGCTGGCTTACGCATGGATGCTGAACAATAACGTGTCCGTTGCGGGAATCAACTTGCTTTGGCTGGCGCTGGCGGCCTTGATCGACCTGGGATCTTTTGGCGGAGGCTACCGGAGGAGAGGCAGGCGATAACTCGGCGGCGCTACTTCAACGCGGGGGTGCTACACCGGTCCTTATGGCGGGAAGTTAGGGACTTCCAGGAAACACCATCACAAAGTAGCGCAACTTGCCTTGGCGTTTTTAAGTGAAGTCGCTCAAGGCGATGTCTAATAGTGGAACCTGTACCGGATTTCGCCGTAGATCTGTCGCGGCTCGAAATAGTGTGTCCCCCCGAAAGTCAGACTGTTATCCAAAAGGAATCGTCGATTGGCAACGTTCACCGCCTGAGCCGAGACGGACCAGCGTTCTCCAATGCTTTTACCCAGCGACAGATCCAAAGTCGTATGGCCGGGCAAACGGGCCGGACCACCATTGTCCGGGAAACCTGATCCGTAGTACAAATTTCCGGCAATCCAGGCCCTTCCCGGGAGGTTCGCATTTCCTCCCACGCTTAGAGTGTTCTGCTGATCGTGATCCAGCAAAAACAGGTCGCCCGGCGGAGCAAAGAAGGTAAGACCACCGGTTCTCTTGCCCCATCCCTCGGCACGCTGGCTGGAGTACGCCAAGTGCATCTGAGCGCGGCGCAGGAGCATTGGCGACTTCAACGTTATTTCCCACCCGTCGATCCGTGCACCTTGCAGAGTCAACGGCAGAAAAATATTTGAGTTGCCCAGCGCGTCATGATCGAAGAAGTTTCTGCTCTTGGTGTGGAAGTGATCGGCGTCGAGCGTCCAACCTCGCACGGGAATAGCGATTCCGAACTGGTGCTCCTCATTGCGTTCGCCGTGTAAGGGCAAGAAGCCGAATCCCTGATCGAGTGCAAATGCTAACAGCGGCCCTGAAACCGTCGAAAGAGGCGGCGCTTGATAAAATCTGCCATAGAACCCACGCAGAACCCAATTCAGACGCGGCACACGAACGGCAGCGCCGACACGAGGATCTGCCGCATTCTCGGAAATACCGCCTTGGAAGTGTGACATCCGCACGCCCCCGTTGAGGGTCAGCCATTGATTGATCTTGAACTGGTCCTCCAAAAAGACCGTCGCCAGTCCGGCTGACTGCGTGACTTGTTGTTTGAGCGCCAGCCCGCTGCCGTCTGTCGCCGTAAGGCCGAACAATCGGCTATCGTGCTCCCCATAGGCGTACACCCCCACCCGTGCATTGTGGCGCTTGAATACACCGCTCAACACGATCTGCGCGCCTCCATATTGCGTGTCGAGTTTGTCCAGCGTGCTCAAGGTAGGATCGTTGGGACCTCCGACGTAGTCAGCCCGATTGAAGTGGTAAAACGGCGACAC
>JANXQZ010000752.1 GCA_025353235.1 Bryobacterales bacterium | reverse complement strand
CCAAGGCCGCAGTGCCGCCCGTGCTGGTGGTCTCCAGGTAGCAGCGCTCCATGACGAAGCCGCTGACATTGCTGACAAAGACGTTCTCGGTGGCCGTGCCATTCTTGATATCCAGGCCGTCCAGCGTGACATTGGGCAGCTGCACATTGAACGTGGCGCCGCCGCCGTTGCCGGTGATGACGGGGTGGACGTTGGCGCCCGAATGGCGGATGACCAGCGGGTTGGCCACGGTGGGCGAAGTCCCCAAGGTGCCTAGGTCCAGGCTGTTGCTCTCGTTGTAACTGCCACCGTGGACTTCGATGGTGCGCGGATAATGGAAGCTGCCGCCGCCCAAGGCAGTCTCCTTGAGCAAATCAAAATCACACGACGGCGGCTGGAGAGGCTATTCGCATGAGCGGCATCAGCACGCACGTTCTTGATACTGCGCTGGGCCGTCCTGCGGTCGGAATCGCGGTCACTCTCGAACATAAATCCGACCGCTGGGACAGCGTAACGGACGCAAACGGGCGCGTTGCCAGTCTGCTGCCAGAAGGCGAACCAGTCCGCACTGGTATCTACCGCATCCTGTTCCAAACCAACGGGCCGTTCTTCCCGGAAGTGGTCATCCAGTTTCGCATTGACGACCCGGCGTCGCACTATCATGTCCCTTTACTTCTCAGCCCTTATGGATACACAACCTACCGAGGCAGTTGAAATCCTAGCCAATCGCTATGGCAAAGCGCGCATCCGTCTGATGCATGTTACGCGCAACGGAGCCCGCCACGAGGTGCGTGAGTTAACGGTCAGAGTGCTTTGCGAAGGCGAGTTCGAGAGCAGCTATTCCGACGCCGACAACAGTCAAGTGCTACCCACCGACACGATGAAGAACACCGTCTACGTGCTCGCGAAGAAGCATGGCATCGGAGCGATTGAGCGCTTCGGGCGCATTCTGGGCGAGCACTTTCTCACGAATAGCCAGGCGGCATCCAAGGTCGAGGTGGAGATTGAGGAGCAGCCGTGGTCGCGCATCGAAGTTGGCGGAAAGCCCCACGGGTCAGCATTCCTGAGCGCGGGAGCAGAACACCGGACCGCCCGCGTGGTCACCACGAGGGCATCTTGCACCGTTGAGGCCGGGCTCGCCAATCTGCTCGTACTGAAAAGTTCCGCATCATCCTTTGAGGGTTTCCTGCAGGATGAATACACCACTCTGAAGAACACCTCAGACCGGATCATGGCGACGTCCATGAAGGCCACCTGGCGCTACGATGCCAGCGAACTCGCTTACGATGTCGTGTGGGCTGGAGTGAGGCGTTCCATACTCGAGACGTTCGCCGAACACGTCAGCAAATCCGTTCAGCATACGTTGTACGATATCGGCAAGGTGACCCTCGAAACATTTCCGCAAATTGCGGAGATTCACATCGTGATGCCGAATAAGCATTGCCTCCCCGTGGATTTTCAGCGCTTCGGAATGAGCAACGACAACGACATCTTCGTGCCGACAGACGAACCGCACGGTTACATCGAAGCGCGTTTAGGCAGAACGAATTGATGGAGATTTCAGTCGGACGCGGCTCGCCGCTGCCTTTCGGGGCCACTCTGGTTCGGGACGGAATCAACTTTTCGGTCTTCTCCCGGCACGCTACATCGGTAGTGCTGGCGCTCTTCCATCCTGACCAAGATCAACCTTTCAAGGAAGTCGCCTTCGACCGGCGCTTCAATCGAACCGGCGATATCTGGCATGCCGTCGTGCGCGGTCTCGATCCAGGCGTCCGCTACGGGTATCGCATGGATCGCCACCCGAACGCAAATCCGCGAGTGCACCGGTTTGACCCAAGCGTGCTGCTGCTGGATCCTTGCGCCAAGGCCATATCCGCGAATCACCGCCGCAGCACGGTGCTCGACGGCGAGTTCGATTGGGGTGCCGACCAGCCCCTCAATATCCCTCTCTCCGAAACCGTAATCTACGAAATGCACGTGCGCGGATTTACTCGCGATCCTTCCTCGGGCGTGAAAAGACCGGGCACCTTTGAAGGCCTGATCCAGAAGATTCCCTATCTGCAAAACCTCGGAATAACTGCCGTGGAACTGCTTCCGGTGCATGACTTCGAGGAGCTTGATAGCGATCGCGTCAACCCGCTCACCGGCGAGCGGCTCCTGAATTACTGGGGCTATCAGCCGATCAATTTCTTTACGCCTAACGCGGCCTATTCTTCGCGCAAGGCAGACGGCGACCCCATCCGCGAGTTCAAGCACCTCGTCAAGAGCTTGCATGAAGCCTCCATTGAAGTGATCCTC
>JANXQZ010000746.1 GCA_025353235.1 Bryobacterales bacterium | reverse complement strand
CCTTCACGCGCTGGCCTGTTTCGATTTCGCCGGGTTTTTGCCCATACAACTCGGGTAACGGAGCGTGTTTCTGGCGCTCCAGCAATTTGTCTAATGTCGCCGAGGACGATTCCTCCATCGGGTTAGCCCTTTCGAGACGTGCTGTCCTGATCAGATTGCTACTCTCCCCGGCTGTGCCGGAGGCCGATAAAGTCTCGGGACGCTTCAGCTCGGCGGTGATGTTTCGCGTCTCAGCAATGAACGAACTTGGCTGAGGATCTTCTTCTACCAGAAAACTCGTTGCGGACGGACTTCCGAATTTCAAGAACACATCCACGGGCTGTTGCACGCCCCCCTTTTCCCCGTTGCTAACCAGTAGAAGATTCACTTGATGCCCACGCGCTGTTGTGATCAGCAGGTTCGTTTGGGCGGCTTCACTATTTACAGGCTTCACTGTGACCATCTCGGGCTCGTGCTCAGAGTGTTCGGCCAGGAAATTTTCGGGATCTCCCAGGACAACCGAGTTCACGGGCTCCGGCATCCGGATCGATGTTGCAATCTTTGGAACTAGTCGCAGGGTGATTACTTTCTCGTCGAGCGCCGCACGATTCAGGACGATTGGATCGACGTTGACACCTTTCACAGGCGAATGGAAGATGGGAACCGAACCCTCAGCTGCAGTTCTCGACGCTGTCGAGGTGACTGACTCCTGGCCGGAGGCGATGCCCACGATGCAAAAAACACAAACGCATGCTCTGGAATGAGGCACGTTATCTCCTTACTTTGCGCCGCAGTTCGGCGCGGTACTGGCCAGCGACCCGCTGGACATAGCTGTAGACTTCCGGTGACGAATACGCGAGGCCGCGGGCGCGAATGGGTTGTTCGCCGACGGCATAAGCAGCCATTACGAGGCGCAGATCTCCATGGAAAAGCGAATTCAATCGGGCCAGGTACGCTACGCCGCCGCGAACATTTTCATGGATCCAGAACGGACGCGACACGCCGAACTGTTGTGCGGTACCCGGCATTAACTGCATCAGCCCCAAGGCTCCTTTGGGCGACACGATTCCCGGCTGCCAGCCCGACTCCACCTGGATTACGGCCCTGACGAGCTCTGGCGAGATCCCGTATTCGCGGGCGTAGTAGTTGGCGCACCGCTCGGAATATTCGTGCGCGCTCAACGTTTGACCTATCAGGGCTGGGCTGGTGACCAGAGCCAAACTCAATAACGTGCGCGCGCCGCGCATAGCTGCTCCTCGCTCTGGGTTCGGGTATCCTCAACTCCCTGGGAATAATGCTTTACGTCCTGCATCAAGCTTTGAAAGCCGTCTCGCAGCAACAGTCGCTTTCGATCTGGCTCCGTTTTCGCGATGAGCGGCAACAGGACATCCCGCAGCTCGGTGGTAATCTCACGGACACCGAGGATACGCAGGGCTTCGGCGAGATCCAACATCTCGGCTATGGATGGCGGTTTTTCCAGGCTGTATCCTCGAAGCGCCCTCCCGAAGCCGGCGATCTGAGCCCGAATTTCCGGGTGGCTTTCCGCAGTCCGCAGTTCCAAAATCCGGGTTTCCCTTTCCACTGTCGGATGTTCGAAACGGAGATAGAAGCTGCGGCGCCGAAGAGGATCGCCAATCCGGCGAACCTCGTTGGACGTGAGGACCACAAAAGGTTTGCTCCTGGCCTGAATCGTGCCGATCTTGGGAATTGTGATCTGCCACTCGCTCAGAATTTCAAGAAGTTCGGCTTCGAACTGTTCGTTCACTTTGTCGATCTCGTCGATCAGAAGAACACAGGGCGATTCGTACAAAAGCGCGCGCAAGAGCGGTCCTTCGTGAAAGAAGTCGAGCGTGTGCAGATCGCGACGGAGAGCGGTCCAACTGTCCCCTGTTGTTACGGTCTGCGTCTCCAGGAACAGACGTTGCAAGGACTCGTCGAACTTGCCAATGGCCTTCTCTTCATTGACACCCTCGTAGCACTGGAGCCGCTCGACAGGCGTATTTGCCGCGAAAGCCACGACCTTGGCAAGCTCCGTCTTGCCTGAGCCCGGAGGGCCTTCAACCAGCAGCGGTTTCTCCATCTTGGCTGCCAAGAAAATGACTTGCAGCGTGACGGGGTCGATCACATATTGGGCGCTGGCCAGCTTATCCGATAACTCTTCTATGGAATCGAACATTGCGCTCTCCTCAAAGCAGCAGATATCGGAAATTAGGTAGCACTCGGAAAGGCTCTCTCGGCCAGGAGGGAGCGCTTCCCTGGAATTTAATCCACGTTTCGTCCAGGTTTCCAAGGAAGTCACCTGCCGTCTTCAAGTAGCCGATCCGGGAAGGCTCGAATCCCATAAGCCGCGCACAAGTAGCGTCTGCGGCTACGGGGTCATCGGAGATTACAATGCGGTTCAGCTTTCGCGGGCTCCCAAGCAGCGGCCCGTCTCCCTCCATGGCCACGATTCCGTCGGCAATGACGAGGTGGATTGGGACCGTTGCCGCGATATCGACGACGCTTCGATCGATGCCGTGCCAATGCAGGATATTTTTGGGCCACCCATACTTCGCCCCCGGGATCACTCCGAATAAATTCTTGAGCGAAAGGGTCGCGCCAGCCCAATGATGCGTTTTCACCTTCGGCATCGAGACGACGATATCTGCACCCAGCACGGTCTGCGGTAGCCAGAGATGATTCAGGCCGCTGAAGGCACTGTCCATAGGAATCAGAGAAAGTGCGTCGCGATTCGAGTCCACAAATCGCACCCCAAGGGATTCGAGCGCCGGTCCGAGACCTGAGGAGATCAGAATGGCTTCGGTATCTCTCTGATGTCCCGGGCCTTCTCCGACGATGACCTGCCTCGCACCCAGCGAGAGAAAACAACGGGCTGCGGCTTTGATGAGTGCGGGATGGGTATTGACCGGGCCCGGAAGATCTTCCACCAGATTCGGTTTGATCAATACGGAACGGCCAAGAACGTTTGGAGTCAATTGCTGAACGAATGGAAACAGGTAATTCTCAAGCGCATCTTCGTAGTTATCTGCTTCGATCACCGCAACGCGGGACACCGGCTTCCGACGATCGCGAGGCGTGACGCCGTTCCGTATTCGGCCCGCTCCCACGGCACTCAAGCCGGCGCAGGCCCCTGCGGCCGCGAATTGGCGCCGGTTAAGTATCATGCCAGCACCTCAAAGGGATGAATGACTTCACCGCACCGCAGCGCGAGAAGAGCGAGAGCCAGCGTGAAGTTGTCCCGGATGTTCTCCGGCCGCTGCAACCGGTTCGACAATTGGGCCTTAAACGCGTGAGTGCCGCGACCGTAGAGGAATAAACTCAGCACCGACCATGAGAGACCTTCGATCGAGGCGTGACCGTTAGCGGCCGCGGATAACCAATCAATGCTTCCGGCTGTGTCTGCTGCCGGCCTGCCCTGCAATGCGAGCAAAGCGACCGCGGTTGGCTCGATATGGGGCGGGAGTGTCGAGCCGTAAACGATATTGTTACCGGCATTCCAGCCCCCTTCGGCGCAGCGGCGATCGAGCAGCATGGAAACGCCTACGTCCGCGCGTGCTGCCGCTTGCCGGTCCGGCG
>JANXQZ010000745.1 GCA_025353235.1 Bryobacterales bacterium | reverse complement strand
ATCAACGACTACTCCGACAAAGGCTTGGCCACCGAGTTGCGCCTGGGAGTGAAGCGCTGGGGCGGAGACGCGTCCACTCGTTATAACTGGAAGAACGACACTTTCAACTCGGGAAGCGATTACTATTTCCATAACTTCGCGTATACGGACGCTCATCCAGAGAGCCTTCCCAATGGCTCGGCGTTCGATCGCTTCGTGGATGATAACCTGCGCACCGGAGTCAAGTCGTTCGGAACCATTCCGCTAGTCGGATTTACTCCGAAAGGCCGCGAGCGAGCTTGCAGTTTCAGCGTCTCCAAATACGGCGCTCAACAGAAAACCGATCCGTATGACGCCGATTGCGGCAACGGAATCCGCACCGATGGGAAGACTCAGATCGCGAACGACCCGAGCGATACCAGCGTTCCCGTGGATGAGACGTTCATGCAGGATTGGTTGCGGCATCTGATCGGGCGCTACGGCAAGGCGAACCAGGGCGGGGTTCAACTCTGGAGCCTGGACAATGAGCCGGAGTGGTGGATGGGAGTGCATATCGACATTCATCGCAAGCCGGCCACTTATGACGAAATGGCGGCGCTGGGGATTCGCTACGCCGCCGCGATCAAGGCCGTCGACCCTTCGGCTCTGGTCACAGGACCGGTACCTTCCGGTTGGATGGCGTTCTTCTATTCCGCGGCCGACTTTGTCGCTGGCTGGAACAGCCATTCGCCGTGGCGCTATGACACGAATCCAGTGGATCGCAAAGCTCATGGCGACGTGCCGTTCATTGAGTGGTATCTGGGTCAGATGCAGAATTACGAAAAGCAGCATGGGGTCCGGCTGCTCGATTACCTGGATGTGCACGCGTACATCGCGCCTTCAGGGATTCAGTTTGGCAAGGCGAATCCGGACATTGATAATTTGCGGCTGACTTCGACACGGGCTTTTTGGGATCCGAATTATCAGTTCAAAGACGATACGATCACCGAAGGTCCGCGCCTGATTCCGCGCATGCAGGATTGGGTGGCGCGCAATTATCCCGGCACGAAGCTTGCCATCACCGAATACAATTGGGGCGCGCTGGAGGACATCACGGGCGCGATCGCGCAAGCGGACATTCTCGGAATTTTCGGGCGCGAAGGTTTGGACTTGGCGACGCTGTGGGGTCCGCCGGATCCGGCCCAACCGGGCGCAAACGCGTTCCGCATGTTCCTCAACTACGATGGCGCGGGCGGACGCTTTGGCGAGACCAGTGTTTCGGCGGTCAGCGGGAATCCTGATCTGCTATCCATTTTTGCCGCGCAGAGATCCGATGGCACGCTTACGGTGATGGTGTTGAACAAGGCGACCAGCGATTTAACAAGCTCCATCGAGCTTGCGAATTTCAGCCCAGCCTCAGTAGCTCAGGCGTATACGTATAGCTCGGCCAACCTGAGCGCAATCGTTCGGGGAGTCGACGTCGCCGCGTCCACTGGCCCTATGACTTCCACTTTTCCGGCTCGTTCGATCACTCTCTTGGTGCTGCCTGCATCGCCCGACACCCTTGCGCCTAAGCCGGTCGTGCTGGCCGTGAAGAATGCCGCATCGTGGGACGATCGCGGAGTTGCTGCTGGCGAGATCGTTGTAATTGGCGGCCAGAATTTGGCAGGCGATCAAGTTCGAGTGTTGTTCGATGGAGTGCCAGCCCCGGTCATCTATGCTTTGCCGAATCAGCTTGCGGCGGTAGTTCCCTACGTCGCGGCTTTGAAAGCCAGAACGCACATCCAGGTGGAGAGCCAGGGGTCCCGATCGGATTCGTTTGAGGTGGGAGTGGTGGCCGCGTCTCCAGGACTGTTTGGTGCACCAGGAACTGCTGCCCGAGGCGACGTTATTACTCTTTACGCAACGGGCGAAGGTGTCACAGATCCGCCTGGAATGGATGGGCGCATCACCGGAGACATCTTGCCGAAGCCCGTCCAGAAGTGTGCGGTTTCGATTGGGGCGGTCGCGGCGGAGGTGCTTTATTGCGGCGCCGCTCCTGGTGCCATCACGGGTCTGCTCCAGGTGAATGTGCGCGTTCCCATGGAACTGATGCCTGCGGACAATGTGCCTGTGATACTCACCATCGGCGGCGTTCCATCGCAATCTGGCGTGGTTCTCTCGGTGCGCTGAATTTAGCTAAAGCCTACACAGTCAGTCTTGACGCAGCGCCAGCACCGGGTCTATTCGCGCCGCGCGTCGGGCCGGCAGCCAGCAGGCCAATGCCGCCACTCCAATCAAGATGGTCGGTGCCAGCGCGAAGGTAATCGGGTCAGTAGGCGTGATTCCATAAAGCAGGCTGGAAAGCATCTGCGTAAGCCCAAATGCGCCGACTGTTCCGACCAGTGCGCCGATGCCAGCCAGTGCCAGACCCTGGCGCAACACTAGCAACAGCACATTGCCGTACCGCGCACCCAACGCCATACGCACCCCAATCTCCTGCGCCCGCTGGACTACAAAATAGTGCATGAGCCCATAGATGCCGATCGCGGACAGCAGCAGAGCAATCAACGAAAAGAGCGCAATCAGCGACATGTGGAAACGGCGCTCAGCCGTCTGTTCGCCAAGCTGCCGCTCCACCATAGCTACTCCGAACTTCGCTACCGTTTTATCGATGGACTGGATCTCGCCGCGCACGGCCGCCGCGATGTTCAACGGCTCGGATGTCGTGCGCACGAGTATGTCCATTTCGTTGTCTGGCGATTGGCTATGAGGCCGGAATACTTGGGGTGCCACCTGCCTCTCAATCCCTTGGCGATGCATGTCTCCCGTAACGCCGACGACAGTGAACGAGGGAGCGGATTTGCGGTCTGGAAAGCTGAATCTTTTCCCTATCGGGCTTTCATTCGGCCAGCAGGTCCGCGCCATTTTCTCATTAACAATTGCAACCGGCGGAGAGCCGCGGCGATCTCGATCGGAAAAGAATCGGCCCATTTTCAGCGGAATGCCCACCGTTTCGAAATACGGCCCGCTAATCACGTCGTCCGCTGCCTTGAAGCCGCCGCCGGATGGCGTGAGCGGGTGCCCTTCGACAGTTACCGACTCCTCTCCGTACGAATTGAGGAAGCGACCGATCGCTGCCGCCGAGCGAATGCCGGGAAGCACCTGGACGCGCTCAATCGCCTCGCGAAAGTAGGCCACCTGCTGAGCCCCGGTTTTCCCCACGTGAAGGTCCACGCGCATAGTTAACAGGTGGTCGGGCCGGAAGCCTGGATCAACCGTCCGCAAAAGCAGAAAGCTGTGAACCAGCAGCCCCGCTCCGGTCAGCAGCACCAGAGCGAGCGAGAACTCGGCGATCACTAACAGGTTCCGAACGCCCCGGCTTGCCACCGTTCTCCACTGCCTGCTCCCGGTGAATGGTTTGGCGGTTTGCAGGGCAGGCCAGAGGCCCGACAGGATGGCTGCAAACAACGAGAGAGACAACGTGAACAGGAGCACTCGAAGATCGAGGTGAGCTTCGGCCAAACGCGGAATATCTTGCGGTCCAAAAGCGATCAGAGCTCTCAGTCCAACTGCGGCTAGCAATAAGCCCAGCAAGCCGCCGACGCAGGCCAACACCAGGCTCTCCGTGAGAAGCTGTCCAGCCAGTCGCATACTACCCGCGCCCAGAGCCCTTCGGACGGCGAACTCTCGCTCGCGGGCCGACCCGCGCGCTAACAGCAGGTTGGCCACGTTCGTGCAGGCGATCAGCAGCATGAGGAACACGGAGCCGAATAATACAGCCAGCGGGAGCTGCACCTTCCCAGTGGTCTGAGTGTGAAGCGGAACTACGCTGATGCCAGGGACTTCGTTGTCTGGATGCTCCGCTTTAAGCCGGCGGGCGAGGCTACTCATTTCGGCCTTCGCCTGTGACCAGGTTACATTGGGCTGGATGCGTCCCAACACATACCAGATGGCAAACGAGCGCGGGCTAAGTCTGTCGCGGGCATTCCAAGATGGGTGGGTGGTGATCGGCTCCCACACTTGCGTGTCGGCGAATGGATACTGAAACTGCGACGGCATGATGCCGATGATTCTTGAGCTTCTGCCGTCCATGATCAGATCCGATCCAAGCGCCTGCGACGAACCTCCAAACCGACGCTGCCACAACCCGTAACTCAATACCAGCACGCGTTCGCCGCGCTTCTCCTCGTCTTTGGAAAAGACTCGGCCGAGGATCGGTTCCACACCGAGCAGCGGGAAAAAGTTGGCGGGCACTCGGGCGGACCGTGCCCGTTCTGGCGCTCCATTGGAGCCTAGCAGAAAGGTCTGACCGCAGAATAACGTCAGGTCCTGAAAGGTATGGCTCTGGTTCTTCCAATCCTGGAAATTGAGAAGAGCCACCCGCCCCTCATGGTCGTCGTGGGCGGGATCATCGGTCCACAGCATCGCGAGACGGCCAGGCTCTCGGTAAGGAAGAGGGCGCAGCAAGACGGCGTCGATCAAACTGAAAATTGCGGTGTTTGCCCCGATGCCCAAGGCAAGGGTTAGAATAACGACCGCGCTGAAGCCGGGTCTGCGTTGCATCAGGCGCAAGGCGTGCCGGAGATCTCGTCGCAGATGATCCCAGAATAACCAGCGGCTCCGCTCATAGAACGCCTCCCTGACAGCGGCGACATTCCCAAACGCACGGCGGGCGGTTGCCTCAGGGTCTGGATCAGCCTCGCCGCTTTCACGAACCTGATCGGCTTCGAGCGCGAGATGGGATTCGATTTCCTCGGTGAAGTCCTCAAGCCGACGTTTCTTGCGCCAGAACATATATTTAGGCCTCCGCTTTTTCCGGCCCGACGATCAGCGAGATCGCTCTGGCCACGCGACGCCATTGGTTGGCTTTTTGCGTAAGTTGACTCCGTCCCTTCGCTGTCAACGTATAGAATCGGGCCTTTCGGTTATTTTCCGAGACGCCCCATTTCCCGCCCACCCAGCCCTTCTCTTCCAGGCGTTGCAAAGCGAGATAGAGCGAGCCGTGATCCACAAGAAAGACGTCCTCAGATTGCTGTTGAATCGACCGGGCGATACCTTGCCCGTGGCGCGCGCCCAGGACAAGCGTCTGCAGGATTAAAAGATCCAGGGTTCCCTGCAGCAATCTCTCGTTATCGTCTGTTTGGGAAGGCATCCGACATGAGTATGCGCCTATCTCGGGTCGGATGTCAACAGGAGAGTCCAGCCCCAGAAAGATTTCGTATTTCTCTCTTTCCTGATCGATTCCCTTGGATTTCCGCGCCCTTCAGAGTGAAGAGCGAAAGCGCTCCACTCTGAAATCAAGGACAAACCAAAATGAAAAGCACCCACAAACTGACTCTCGCGGCTTGCACGCTGCTGCCGTTGACATCGCTTTCCGGCCTCGCGCAAGCCGCCAATTCCCCCGCATGGTCTATAAAGAGATGGCTGGCATCGATCTAGCTTCCAACAAGTCGTGGGGACTCGATCTGCAAATCACCTACGGGGTGATCACCAAAGATGACGTGGTCAACATGGCCCTGGGCGATCCGGCCCGCCGCCCCTTTGTGGTGAACTCAATCTACCAGCGGTATCTCAACCGTCCCGCCACCGCCTTCGATCTCGCGTATTGGGGTACCGGCCAATCAAACTGGACTAGCGAAGTGGACCTGCGCTCGGCCGTCATGGCCACCGACGAGTTCTTCAACCTACCCTGCAAGAACTTGATCGGCGGTGACGCCCTGATGAACTTCACCTGCAATGTGGGCAACGCCGTCGGAGTGCTTGACATTAGCAACTTCGTCTTCAACAACGTTGGCAAAGTAACAGCAGACTGGTCCTCCCGGCGCCAGTTTGCCGATCTGCACCTCGCGGGCCTTGCTGGCGGCGAGAACTACTGTCGCGAGCGCATGGGGGAAATGGTCATCTATCAGGGTGACTTCGACTCCCTCTTTCAGAGCTGCCGGACCATGGCCGCCGCACGCAACGAGGAAGGTGCAACGGCCTTCCTGGCCCACTCCGACCGCTTTTATCAGACCTCGAACTTCTACAACAAATAGCCTACAGTTCGCTGCCTAGTCCGCCAGGCGTTCACCACCCGAGTGAGCGCCCGCGGCAGTCCCTTCCCCAAACTCTGATACGCTACCTCCTTTGGAGAGATTCTTCAGCATGCGCCTATTTCACGCACTCGCTCTCATTGCACTCGGAGCCCTCACCGCTTCAGCCCAAACACCCGCGCCCAAGGTGAGCCACGATCTCGGGTTCGACGATACGCCCATCCTGCCCGGCCTTCCGTACCATGTCCACGATTACAAGCGGCCGCATCCGCCGGTGGTGACTCCGTCGGCTATGCCAGGCGGTCCGCCGTCCGACGCCATTGTTCTCTTCGATGGCAAGGACTTGTCCAAATGGAGCGGGCACCCCAGCAGCATCACCAAGGCGGGCGCCTCGGGCGATGCCGAGTGGAAGGTCGGGGACGGTTATTTCGAAGTTGTGCCCAAGACTGGCGACCTCGCAACCCGCGACAAATTCGGCGACTGCCAACTGCACATCGAGTGGTCGTCGCCCATGGAGATCACCGGCAACAGCCAAGGCCGCGGCAACAGCGGCGT
>JANXQZ010000744.1 GCA_025353235.1 Bryobacterales bacterium | reverse complement strand
CGGGTTCTGGTCGGCTCCGCAGAGCATCACAAAGAGGGCGGTGGCACCGGGGTGCGCGTGCTCCAACTCTATTTGAGCGAAGCCTGCATAGTCGCCGCTGAGCTGATAAAACTGGCCGGTCAAAGTCGTGTTGTGACATGCGTAGGCGAAGAGCACCGCCTTCAACGTGCCGTCGATACCGGTCACCCGGATCACAGGAACATCGGGATCCACCGGCCCGCTCGGGTTGACCCCGATCTTCACTCCATTCGGGGTATGCTCGCGCCGGTTTATGCCGAAATGGGCTGCGCCGATGCCGTACGATACCTGGGCTGGTTCGAGCTTTCCCAGCGCGGATCCGATCACAGAAACCAAGTTGTCCGTGAGCTCGGTGCCATAGTCGTCAATGCGGCGCTTGTCTTCATCGCTTAGCTCGAACATCGTCTGCAGATTCTTCCTCACAAGAGGTCCTGTGTGCGTGTGCGAAGAGTTGAGGAGTAGACGGGACCGTTCCAGATCGAACTGCTTGAGCGCCCTCGCGGCAACCACATCGGAGATGGCTCGCGGAAGGCCGATCAGATCGGTGGTTACGATCACTACGCGGTTGTGCTTCCCGTCCTCGATCGCAAGCGCCTTCGCCCATAGCGGATGAATCACGCCTTCAGAGGGATGCTTGCGGTCGCCATACCCCGACATCCAGATGGGCGTCTTGGGCGTGATGTCAACCTGTGCGACGCCAGCCCGGAAATCCGCAGCGGAGGCGCATGCCGCCAACACCAAAGCGAGTGCGGCAGCCCGCATCAAACCCAAACCTTATTGATCGGAACGCCAACGCGGCACATCTCGCAGGAAGAGGAATCCTTATAGTAAGTAGCATCCAATTTGGCCAAGTGATAAAGCGGAAGCGGGCCAAAGTCGATCGTGTTGGGGTTGGGCTGGTAGATGATCACCGCCAAGCCTACCACTTCAGCCCCGCTCGCCTCAACCAGCGTTTTCAGGTCGTTCATGTTCCGGCCAGATCGCAACATGTCGTCTACCAATACAACCTTCTCTCCAGGAGCCTGCTCCAGGTACTGGCGAAAGCGCATGGGAGCGTGCTCTTCCTTGCGCTCGGCCCAGTACACCTGGTGCGCGCGCAAAGCTTCGCACACCGAATAGGCGACAGGCAGTCCACCGGTATCGGGAGACACGATCGACAACTCTGGAATCATCGCGCGGATCTCGGGGTTCCCGCGCAAGAGCCGGCTCAGGCCGACACCCAGCACTTTGGCGTGCTGGAAATAACGCATGGCCAACTGCACCTGCATGTACTCGGTGGCGTGCAAGCCGTTTGGGTATTCGAAGTGCCCATCGCGAATCGCGCCTGTTTCACGCAGCAGGGCGACCACTTCATCCTGCGTGGGAATCAAGTGCATCAGTGAGCTCCTTTGCCCGTCAGCACGCGCGGGATGGTGCGCAGCATGATCTTCCAGTCGAGTGTCAGCGACCATGTGTCGATGTATTGCATGTCCATTTTCATCCAGGTGTCGAAATCGAGCGCGTCGCGGCCTGAGACCGCCCACAGGCAGGTGAGCCCGGGACGCATGCGCAGTCGGCGGCGCTGCCAGCGCTGATAATGTTCCACCTCGTTAGGGACCGCCGGGCGCGGACCCACCAACGACATGTCGCCCTTGAGCACGTTCCACAGCTGCGGCCACTCATCGACAGAGAATTTGCGCAGAAACCCTCCCACGCGAGTAAGACGGGGGTCATTATGAATCTTGAAGGCCGTCTGCTTTTTATTCAAGTGCATCAGCCCAGCCTTTAGATCTTCGGCGTTCTCGCACATGGAGCGAAACTTGTAGAACATGAATCGTCGCCCATTCAGTCCGCAGCGAACTTGCCGGAAAATGGCGGGCCCCGGAGAGGTGATCCGAATCATGAGCGCGGTCGCCGCCATGATGGGAAGGACCAGCACGAGGGCCGCAGCCGCTAATACGACGTCAGTGAGACGCTTGAGCAACAGCCGGATCTCATCGTGCGGCGCGGCCGAAAACGTGAGCAGGGGAATGGTGCCCAGCTTGTCGAGGTAGACTTCGCTGTTCACGTGGGGGAAGAAGTCCACGATTACGCGCGTTCGAACGCCTTCTTCGTCGCAAAGCAGAAAGACGTCTTCCATCCCGGCTAGCTGGCGGCTATCTACGGCGAATATGATCTCGTCGATCACGTGTTCCTGAAGCAGCTCTGGCAGAGTGGAGAGCGCTCGAACAGGATGAGTGTTGGCGAGCTCGATGGAACCTTCTCGCTCATCCAGAAAACCCATCAGCTTGACTCCGTAATCGGAGGAGAGTTCGAGT
>JANXQZ010000725.1 GCA_025353235.1 Bryobacterales bacterium | reverse complement strand
GCGCGAAGGCGGCACGCAAGCTTTCGACCAGCGCCTGCTCCTCGCCATGCGTCATCCCGATCGCACGCCCATCGGCCCGCGCTTTCTGCAGGAGTCCGCACGAGACGTTACCGCGCTGGGCGGCACCGCAGTCCTTGGACTGCTCACCTTAATCATCGCCGGCTTTCTCTCGATGGATGGAAAGAGAAACATGGCGTTTTTCGTCTGCGGATCCGTACTGGGCGGACTGCTTCTCACCATTGCTCTCAAGGATGTTTTTCATCGCCCGCGCCCCGACCTGGTTCCGCAAGCGGATATTGTTTTCACCACTAGCTTTCCGAGCGGGCATTCGATGATGTCCGCCGCTACCTACTTGACTCTGGGCGCGCTGCTGGCCCGGTCTCACGAGCGTAAACGACTGAAGGCGTACTTCCTTCTGCTAGCGGTGTTGCTGATGTTTTTAGTTGGCCTGAGCCGCGTCTATCTGGGCGTCCACTGGCCCACCGACGTCCTGGCGGGTTGGACCGCAGGCGCTGTCTGGGCCTTGCTGTGCTGGCTCGCCGCTCGATGGCTGCAAGGTCGGCGCGCCTTAGAGCTGGAATCGGAACACGCATAATCAAACCGAACACCGGATCCCAAGTACGAACACTTGCTCTGAATAAAGACACTGCAAACAAGTCCGTTAGCTCTGGCATCGCGACTGCTGTGCTACCTACTATGGTGAACCTTCGGCAGGACGTTCGTTACGGCATGCGAATGCTGTTCAAGAAACCGGGGTTTACTGCTGCCGCGGTCCTGGTTCTGGCCCTCGGAGTAGGCGCGAACACCGCCGTGTTCAGCCTGGTGAACGCCTTTCTTTTGAAGCCTCTGAATATCCATAACCCGGAGGAACTTTTGGGCTGCTATAGCCGAGACTCCCAGAAGCCGGACTCCTATCGTCCATTCTCGTATCCGAACTACGTGGATATTCGCGAGAAGAGCACCGTCTTTTCGAGTCTGGTGGCCCATAACATGGCCTTGATCGGATTAGGGGACGGGGCCGCAACGAGGCGCGTTTTCGCGGATGTGGTTTCGTCGAACTACTTCCACACTTTCGGAGTGCGGCTGGCGTCGGGCCGCACCTTTACCGCAGCGGAGGAGACACCCGGCAATGCCGCGCCAGTAACGATCATCGGTTACTCGCTCTGGAAACGGTCTGGCTCGGATCCCGGTATTCTGGGAACCAGGCTCCGCATCAATGGAACACTGTTCACCGTGGTCGGGGTCGCTCCGGAAGGCTTCACGGGGACAACGGCAATCGTGAGCCCGGATCTGTACCTCCCCCTCGGCATGTACTCCTCGGTGATGAACGATTTCCAGGGACGCGCACACCCTCTGAGCGCTCGCGATAATCATGCGCTGATTCTTTTTGGACGCTTGCGGCCGGGGATGACAGCCCGGCAAGCCGACGGACAACTCGCCGTGGTCGCAGCGCAACTGGAGAAAGCGTATCCAGCGGAAAACCGCAATCAAACGTTCTTCGTGCATCCCCTCTCCCGCTTGTCCATCACGACTAACCCGAGTGACGAAAACGCGCTAATCGCTCCGGCCGTGATGCTTCTGTCGATGGCGGCCGTGGTACTGCTGATCGCGTCGCTGAATCTCGCGAACATGATGCTGGCCAGAGGCACGGCGCGCAGGAAGGAGATTGCGATCCGCCTGGCCATCGGAGGCGGGCGCGGGCGCATCGTTCGGCAGCTGTTCACGGAAGGACTGCTGCTCTCGGTTCTCGGCGGCGCAGCAGGACTGTTCGTGTCTTCGTGGAGCACTTCGCTGCTCATTAGTTCTATGGCGCGGGTGGCACCCATCGACTTTGTTTACAACTCTGAACCTGATGCCCGGGTGCTTGCGGCCACACTCGGATTCTGCATGCTGAGCACAGTTCTGTTCGCGCTCTGGCCAGCCTGGAAGCTGTCGAGCCCCGACGTGGTATCGGACTTGAAAAAGAACATCGGCGAAGATTCGACCGGAGGCAGCCGCCGCCTGTTTTCTCGGCGCAACCTGGTGGTGATGGGACAGCTCGCTCTCTCGCTGATGATGTTGACGGCTGCCGGGCTTTTCGTGAGAAGTGCTCTGCGCGCGTCGCAAGTTTCACCCGGCTTCGCGCTGGATAATGGGCTGCTAGCGGAAATAGATCCGAGCATGGCAGGGTATGACGAAGCGCGGGGACGGGCGCTTTCTGCAACTGTCATCCAGCGGCTCCGAAATGTACCTGGGGTTGAGTCCGTCAGCCTCGCCGCCACGGTTCCTTTTGGAATGATCTCCCTGGGACAGCACCTGCGAAGGTTCGAGAAAGAGACTGCGGTGGCGGCAAGTTTCAACATGATCAGCGCGGATTACTTCAAGACGCTCGGAATTCCTCTGTTGCGCGGCCGAGCGTTTTCAGATTCCGAAATTGCCACCGGATCGCAGAGGAAAGTAGCCATCATCGATAAGCTTGCCGCGAATCGTCTGTGGGGCAAAGGGGAAGCGATTGGCCAGCACATCCTCCTCGATTCCGACGAACCCGGAAAGCCTCCAGAGAACGTGGAGGTGGTGGGCATCGTTGGAACGGTTCAGGAAAGAATTCTCGGCCAGGGGCTGGAGCCGCACCTTTACATTCCGCTCGGTCAACGCTATCAGGCCGACTTGCAGATCCATCTAAAGGTGGCCGTCAAAGGACGGGAGGCGCAGGCAAAAGTATTGGAGGCGGTGCGCACAGAGCTTCACAACATCGATCCCCTGCTGCCGGTGCTGGCGCTCAAGACGCTGCGGGACCATCTGGAGGCAAGTCTCGACCTGTGGGTGGTCGCAACCGGAGCGCGCATTTTAGGAATCTTCGGCGCGGTGGCGCTGCTGCTGGCGGTCATCGGGCTGTATGGCGTGAAGGCTTACACGGTGGCTATGCGGACTCGCGAAATCGGAATTCGCATGGCTCTAGGTGCGAACCCGGCTGACAACTTGAAGATGATCCTGAAGGAGGGATTCGCTGTCACGCTGGTGGGCATAGGCGCGGGTCTGTTGCTCGCGCTCGCGGTGGGGAAGGTGCTTTCCGGCATGCTGTATGAGGTGGGTGCGATCGACCCTCTGGTCCTCCTGGCTGCTCCTGTGGTGCTCATGACAGCCTCGCTGATGGCAACTTACCTGCCCGCCAGAAGAGCATCGCTCGTGGACCCCATGGTTGCCCTGCGCGACGAGTAGTTCACACGCTGCTCAAGTACTGATGTACGAACTGGATCGCTATCGAGCCCTCGCCCACTCCCGAGGCGACGCGCTTCACGGAGCCGTGCCGCACATCGCCCACGGCGAATAGTCCCGGCACGCTTGTTTCGAGCAAGCCGGGGTCGCGATCAGGTAGCCAACCTTTCGGCCTTTTGCCGTTCTTCATCAGATCGGCCCCCGTCAGCACGAATCCCTTCGAGTCTCGTTCGATGATGCCATCCATCCAATCCGTGCGGGGCTCGGCACCGATAAATATAAACAACGCCGACGCTGGAAGCTTGTCAACCTTGTTGGTAACCCCGCATTGAATTGAAATCTCGTCGAGCCTTTGCTCGCCATGGACCTCCACCACCTGCGCTTGAAATTCAAGCTTGATATTGGGAGTTTCGGCAATCTCGTTGATCAGATATTGCGACATCGTAGCTGCAAGGGACTCTCCCCGCACCAGCATGGTGACTTCACTCGCAAATCGCGAGAAGTTCATGGCCGCTTGGCCAGCTGAGTTCGCTCCGCCGACGATGAATACAGGCTCGCCTTTGCAGGAAAGCGCTTCGGTGGAACCCGCTCCGTAGTAAACGCCCGCGCCAGTCAAACGATCCATGCCTGGAACGTTTAGCTTGCGCCACTGCACGCCCGTTGCAATGATAAGCGCATGGCAGGAAACTTCGCTGCCCTCGCTCAAGGTAAGGATACGGTAGGGACCATCAATGCGAACTTTCATCACCTCTTGGGGCGACAGAATTTCAGCACCGAAACGGCGAGCCTGCGTGACGGCGCGACGGGCGAGATCGCTGCCGCTTAGTCCCGACGGGAATCCCAGATAGTTTTCAATCAACGAGCTCAGTCCCGCTTGTCCGCCGGGTGCCTCTCGCT
>JANXQZ010000667.1 GCA_025353235.1 Bryobacterales bacterium | reverse complement strand
GGCAACCGAGCCGTGACCGTAAGGGAGCGGTATTTCAAAATCGTGTTCTTAAGCAGGAGTAATTCATGGCTACCATAACAGCCCCTATCACCGTTGAAGGTAAAGTAATTCAGATCGCCGGACCGGCCGTCGATATCCAGTTCCCCGAACATCAGATTCCCCTCATCAATACGGCCATTCGCATCGTGAGCGAGGGTTTTGTCGTGCCCACGCCGATTGACGTGATGGTGGAGGTAGCGCAACACATCGGCGAAGGCCGCGTGCGAACCATCGCACTGCAGCCCACCGAGGGAATGGTGCGCGGGATGAAGGCGATCAGCTTGGGCGTCCCGGTCAGCGTACCGGTGGGCAACGAAACGCTGGGCCGCGTCTTGAACGTGATTGGCGAGCCGGTGGACAAGATGGGTCCGGTAAATACGGCGCAGCGCTGGCCGATCCACCGCCCCGCTCCAAGCTTCGAAGAGCAAGCTACTGGATTGCAGATGTTCGAAACGGGCATCAAAGTCATCGATCTTCTAGAACCCTACCTCAGAGGCGGAAAGATCGGCCTGTTCGGAGGCGCGGGCGTCGGCAAGACCGTTATCATCATGGAGCTGATCAACAATATCGCTCTGAAACATGGCGGCGTGTCGGTATTCGCGGGCGTGGGCGAACGCACTCGCGAAGGCAACGATCTTTGGCTCGAGATGCAGGAGTCGGGCGTCGTCAACCCGCACGACTTTACAAAATCGAAAGTGGCGCTGATCTACGGGCAAATGACCGAGCCGCCCGGTGCGCGTCTGCGCGTGGGCTTGACAGGTCTAACCGTGGCCGAATATTTTCGCGATCAGGAAGGGCAGGACGTGCTGCTCTTCATCGACAACATCTTCCGCTTCACGCAGGCTGGCTCCGAAGTATCGGCACTGCTCGGCCGCATGCCGTCCGCAGTTGGATATCAGCCGAACCTCGCCACCGAAATGGGCGAGCTGCAGGAGCGCATCACTTCCACTAAGAAAGGCTCCATCACGTCCGTGCAAGCGATTTACGTGCCTGCCGACGACTATACCGATCCAGCCCCGGCCACGACGTTCGCCCACTTGGATGCGACTACCAACCTCTCACGCAGCTTGGTGGAGAAAGCCATCTATCCGGCAGTGGACCCGCTTGCTTCCACGTCGCGCATTCTCGATCCGCGCATCGTTGGCGAGGAGCACTACGCAGTCGCGCAGACGGTGAAACAGATTCTGCAGCGCTATAAGGATTTGCAGGACATTATCGCGATTCTTGGCATTGACGAACTGTCCGAAGAAGACAGGCAGATCGTCGCCCGCGCTAGGAAAATCGAGCGGTTCCTTTCTCAGCCCTTCCACGTTGCCGAGCAATTTACCGGAAGCAAAGGCAAGTACGTGCCGCTGGCCGACACGGTGCGCAGCTTCAAGGAAGTAGTG
>JANXQZ010000654.1 GCA_025353235.1 Bryobacterales bacterium | reverse complement strand
CCTCATAACGGCTGCCGGCCGCCCAAAAAGCGCCGCGTGTAGGGCAGGTTGTTAACCTGCGGCCGATTGGCAATCGGCCAGATGCTTAAGCAGGACGAAGGCGCAAAGCCGTAAACTGCACCTGATCGATAGGAGAAAGGTTTAGATGGCAAGATACATTGGTCCTGTCTGTCGGCTGTGCCGCAGAGAGGGCATGAAGCTGTTCCTGAAGGGCGAACGCTGCCACTCGGAGAAGTGCGCGATCGAAAAGCGCAACTTCCCTCCCGGCCAGCACGGGAAAGATCGCAAACCCAAAATCGTCGGCTACGGCCTGCAGTTGCGCGAGAAGCAAAAGGCTCGTCGCTACTATCGGCTGCTCGAAGGCCAATTTCGAAACATTTTCGAGAGAGCCGTGCGACAGAAGGGCGTCACCGGCGAAAACATGTTGAACATGCTGGAACGCCGTCTCGATAACACGGTGTACCGCTTGGGATTCGGCACCAGCCGCGCGCAGGCTCGCCAGTTGGTCCGCCATGGACACTTGCAAGTGAACGGACGCCGCGTAAATATCCCCTCGTTTTCCGTCCGCCCGAATGACGTGATCGAAGTGCGCGAAAAGAGTAAGAGCAATCCGACCATTCTTGCCGCGCGCGACGCAACCGCCCACGCTCCCTCCCCGAACTGGCTGGAAGTGGATCGCGATAATTTGAAGGCTCGCGTTCTGCAGCACCCGAAACGCGAGGATTTGGTCCAGATTCAGCTCAACGAACAGTTGATCGTCGAATTGTATTCCAAGTAAATTGGCGCTAGGACATTAGGAATAAACTATGTTTAAAGGGTTTCAGAAGCCGAAAAGGTTAGTCGCAAACACCGAGACGCTCACCGAGCGTTACGGGATGTTCACCGCCCAGCCGTTCGAGCGCGGATTTGGATCCACCATCGGAACCGGTCTACGCCGCGTGCTGCTGAGTTCTATCGAAGGCGCGGCCATCACTGCCGTGCGCATCGATGGAGTCGCGCACGAATTTAGCCCCATCCCGGGCGTGGTTGAGGATGCCACCGATATCATTCTCAATCTCAAGCAAATTCCTTTTAAGATGACGGGCGAGGGCACCCGCATTATCCGCCTCAAAGTGGATCAGGCCAGCGAGGTGATGAGCAGCCAGATCGAGACCGACTCGGAAGTGGAAGTTCTCGATCGCAACATGCACATCGCTACCGTGGGCGAAGGCGGCAAGCTCGCCATCGAAATGCGCATTAAGCTTGGGCGTGGCTACGTGTCCGCCGACCGCAACTACGACGAAGATCTGCCGCTCGGATACATTCCCATCGATTCGGTGCATTCGCCGGTTCGCAAGGTTAACTTCTCGGTGGAAGCGGCCCGCCTCGGTCAGATGACCGACTACGACAAGCTCACCATTGAAGTCTGGACCAACGGTGCCATCTCGCCTCAGGATTCCATCGGCCAGGCAGCCAAGCTGCTGAAAGATCACATGTCGATCTTCATCAACTTCGAAGAGCTGCCGGAAGCGACGGAAGAGCCCGCTGAGCGCGCGATGAATCAGATGAACGAGGTTCTGAATCGCTCCGTGGAAGAGCTGGAACTCAGCGTCCGCTCCTACAATTGCCTGAAGAACGCGAACATTCAAACCATCGGTGACCTGGTGCAGAAGACGGAAGCGGAAATGCTTCGCACCAAGAACTTCGGCCGCAAATCGCTGAACGAGATCAAAGAGATCCTTTCGAACCTGGGTCTCGGTTTCGGAATGAAGTTCGACGCGCAGGGCCGGCTGGTTGCTCCCGCTGGCGGGATCCAGCCCTTTACCGCGCCTCCGGGCGGAGACGATAATTTCGATGAACCCGAGGTAGGTGAATAGCCATGCGGCATAAAAAAGCTGGATTTAAGCTTAAGCGAAACATCTCGTCTCGGCGCGCTTTGTTGCGAGGACTGGTTACTAGCGTAATTGAGAACGAGCGTATTGTAACTACCGTGCCCAAGGCGAAAGCGGCCAAGCCTTTGGTGGAAAAGATGATCACGCTCGCCAAAGACGATACGCTGCATGCTCGTCGCCAAGCGGCTGCATTTCTGCAAACTCCCGCGTCGGTGCAGAAGCTTTTTGACAAGCTAGGCACGCGTTTCGGGCAGCGAACAGGAGGCTACACGCGGGTGATTCGGCTGGGCTGGCGCAAGGGCGATGGAGCCGAGACCGCAGTGCTCGAACTGGTGGGTTCGGAACTGGTAAAGCGCGCGGCTGATCGTGCCAAACGGCGTGAAGATCGCCTGAAAGCAATGAAGGAAGGCCGCGACGGCGAGGCGGGCGGCGAAGCTTAGCCAAATTGATCGAGTCGAGTGACGGGGTTTGCACCCCGCCACCCTCCCAGACCACCGGACGTGCCGTTTTCAGCATCCGGCGGTCGAGGCGGCATTCACGTGCAAGCGAAGGTGCTTCTCGATCCAGTTCCGAATCGACTCCAGCGTCCTGTCCGCCGCTGCTTGGCTGGCTACATAAATGTTGCAGTCAGCGGCATACCGGCAGTA
>JANXQZ010000629.1 GCA_025353235.1 Bryobacterales bacterium | reverse complement strand
CGGAGTTGCTTGATCCGTCCCTTGATGGTCTTCTGTGTTCCGGCGCCGTCGATGATCGTCGTGTTCTCCTTGTCCACCGTGACGCGCTTCGCCCGGCCCAGATCCTCGAGCTTGACGTTTTCGAGCTTCAGCCCGGTCTCTTCCATGATCGGCTTGCTGCCCGTCAGGATCGAGATATCTTCCATCATGGCTTTGCGGCGGTCGCCGAAGCCAGGAGCCTTCACGGCGCAAACGTTGAGCGTGCCGCGAAGCTTGTTGACTACCAGGGTGGCCAGGGCTTCGCCTTCGACATCCTCGGAGATCAACAACATTGGCTTGCCCGCGCGCGAGATTTGCTCGAGCAATGGCAGAATATCCTTCATGCTGCCGATCTTCTTCTCGTGAACGAGAATATACGGATCCTTGAGCACGCACTCCATGCGCTCGGGGTCGGTGACAAAGTAAGGCGAGAGGTAGCCGCGATCAAATTGCATACCGTCCACGGTTTCGAGCTCCGTGGTCATTGTCTTGGATTCCTCAACCGTGATCACACCGTCTTTGCCAACCTTCTTCATCGCCTCAGCAATGATGTTGCCGATGGTGAAGTCACCATTTGCCGAGATACCGCCAACCTGCGCGATCATGTCGCCGGAGACTGGCTTTGACAGCTTTTTGACTTCCTCGACGGCCACTTCGACGGCCTTGTCGATGCCTCGCTTAATGGCCATGGGGTTCGCGCCCGCCGTAACGGCCTTGACGCCTTCGCGGAAGATAGCCTGCGCCAAAATGGTGGCGGTGGTGGTGCCGTCGCCGGCGTCGTCAGAGGTCTTGGACGCCACTTCGCGCACCATTTGGGCCCCCATGTTTTCAAGCGGATCCTTCAACTCGATCTCTTTGGCCACAGTCACTCCGTCTTTGGTTATGGTCGGGCCGCCGAATTTCTTTCCGAGAACCACGTTGCGGCCCTTGGGGCCCAGAGTTACTTTCACTGCATCCGCGAGCTGGTTAACACCGCGCAGCATCGCCTGACGGGAATCGTCACTGTAAATAATCTGTTTTGCCATAATTGGTTTCCTTGGATTCTACTTCAATCAGCTAGCTTTCTTGGCCGCGTGAGAAGTCGGGTTCAGCACACCGAGCACGTCGTCCTCGCGCATGACGATGTACTCGGTGTTCTCCAGTTGGGTTTCACTGCCGGAGTACTTCCCAAAAAGGATGCGATCGCCGACCTTAACGTCTATGGGAACCACCTTGCCGTCTTCGAGCCTCTTGCCGCGCCCGATGGCGATCACTTCTCCCTCTTGCGGCTTCTCCTTGGCCGAATCGGGAATAATAATCCCGCTGCCAGTGGTCTCTTGCTCCTAGATCCGCCTCACCACGATGCGGTCGTATAAGGGCCGAATGTGCATGATGCTGTTAGTCTCCTTTGAAATACTTGGTCTGTGACGGTAATGAATCCGTCTTTGATCGAGATGAGCTTTGTTGCCACGGCACTAGCTTGGGCTATATGCTCAGGACGGGGCATGGGGCGTCTCGAATGATCGCATAGGCGTTGGTCCGAAGCTGGCCGAATTTTTCCAGCAGCGTGCCGCGGCCAATCAAAATTAAATCGGCATCGTGATGCAGTGCCGCCGCGCGAACGATCTTGGAAACAGGGCCTCCTTCGATGCAGACTTCCAGGTTGGTTCCGGCCTCTGCTTGCAGTCGTGCGGTGCTTTCGCGTGCGGACTGGAGAAGGAATTGCCGAAAGTCTTGGTCCAGACCCTGTTGCATATCTGGGTTCGTGCCGGGGACGGCGTGAACCAGTCGGAGCTTCGCATTGAACCCGCGCGCCAGTTCTACATAGCTGCGAATCAGGACGACGCTATCCGGCGTCAGGTCTATGGCGCCCATGACGCTCTTGCAATCGCGATGTTGTGGCAGATTGGGATCTTCTGTATGCGTGGCCGTCCAGACAGCGCATTTGGCGTCATGCAGTACTTTCGCTGTGACCGAACCGAGCAACAGATTGCGGAATTTTCCATAACCGTGAGTCGGTATCATGATAAGGTCGACTTGATTCAGTTCTGCAAATTGTGTGATCTCATAGGCGGGGTCGCCGAGCCTGGTGGTCGCATCTACTATCATGTCCGACGGTTCGAAGAATGTATTCAATTCAGTCTTGGCCGCTTCTTCCATCGCGGGTACATCGAACAAGATTGGATACGCCCCATCGGGCCCTCCGTACGAGGCTGTCGGGATTTGGACTACGTGCATAAGGGTGAGCTTGGAGTGGAATTGCTCTGAGATCGACTTTACGAACGGGCGCACGGTGCGGCATCGGTCCGAAAAGTCAACCGGAAAAAGGATGTGATGAAACCCTGGCATGTTTGGAGACCTCCCAGAGCCATAAATGCAATTGGCGGCCCATTCGCTTGTTCCACTTATCAGGCACTTCGCCTCTTTAGGAGTTGCGGCTGGGTGAAATGACGCGGCCACGGATCGCGATCCCACCCAGTTAGGATGCGTGATATTCCACTGGCCGCCCGATTACCGATCAGAGTGCCGGGCGATCGCCCCTCAGAGAGATTAATACACCCGAACAAGGGCTCATGACTATCGAGACAAGCGCAGGTGAGCCGCTTTGAGATTTACAAGCGTTGTTACCATCCGTCGTTCCGTGCAAACGTTTTTTCGAGCTGGTCGCCCACGCCGGTTAGTATCTGTTCCGCCTTGTGGATTGAAACCGTGGCCCATGCGGGGCTGTAGACTATCAGCCAAGCCGGATCGAACGCTCCTGGTTTCACGGAGGTGACATGCGCTCTCAAATCAAGCTCGGCCGTATTTTCGGCATTAAGATCGGGCTCCACTATAGCTGGTTTTTCATCGCGCTTCTGATCGTCTTTTCGCTATCCCAGCAATTCCACGCCGCAAACAAGGAATGGGGTGACGGAGCCATACTGACACTCTCGGTCGCCACAGGTGTCTTATTCTTCGTCCCCCTGCTGCTTCATGAGTTGTCGCACTCGCTGTTCGCGAAATCGCGCGGGCTCCCGGTTCGAGAAATTACCCTGTTCGCACTGGGCGGAATTTCGCAGATTGAAAAAAGCCCTTCCAGCGCCAAAACTGAGTTCTGGATGGCATTAGTCGGTCCTCTGACCAGCGCCTGCATTGGGCTCATATGCCTTGGGTTGCGCACCGTGGCAGGCCCAGCTTCGGGG
>JANXQZ010000611.1 GCA_025353235.1 Bryobacterales bacterium | reverse complement strand
CGCGCCCGATCGCCGCTCACCGGATCGGAGTATAAAACTCCCACTACCGGTGTCCGGATCGGCCGGGCCTGCAAGATTGGTCCTCTTTCGGTAAGAATCGATAATACCGCTTCCAACTGGGGTTTGGCAACTGCAAACGGCGTACTTTTTACGGTTGCGATTCTTTGGCCGGCTTTTGCGAACGAAAAATTGAGAACGGTGGCGATCGCGAGACTCGCAGTGCAGTTTATCTGCTTCAGCAATTCGTCGTCAACCAGCGCGCAGCAATCTTCCGTGGCGATCAAATTAGCCCTGCCGCCCGCAGCGAGACGGATCTCCAGCGACCCGCAGCCCATTTCACGGGACACCAACATTACTGCTTCGTCTTCTCCTACTTCGCCATCTTCGAGTTGGGTGACCCAAATCTCGTCCATTCCCTCGGTTTCGAGCAGGCGCACGTCCTCCTCGCTAATTAGGTGGCCTTTGGCGAGCAACTTCTTGCCGCCCGGCCGAAAGATAGTGCTGCACAGGATTCTTCCTGTGGATTCCTTAATATGGATAGTCTGCGCCCTCATCACCCCTCCCTGCCGATCGCCAGAGTATTCTAGGTTATACAAGGGTATAGTTGGGATTAAGGGAATAAATTCTCAAAAGAATTTCAAAAAAAATCTAATAACGTTTTTTTTGGATCGATTCTTACTGATGCTGTGTTCTGGACGACACAAGTTGCGGCAGTTGAATCAGCAAGTTCACTCGATCCGCGCTAGGCGCGAGGACCGGGTCGGACACTAAGCCCTTGACCATCGGAATTTCATCGCAGCACTGAAACTTTGGGCAACGAAGGCAATCCTTCCATGCTTTTAGCGGCAGTTCTCCGCGTTCCACCTCACCAAAACCAAGCTTTCGAAAGAATTCCGGAACATAGGTAAAGGCGAAAATCGCGTGCAGCCCTTGCTCGACCGCTTCTTTCTCCAGGCTCTCTATCATGATGCGCCCGATCCCGCGCGTTTTCAGCTCCGGATCCACGGCCAACGATCGCACCTCCGCCGAAGTAGGCGTATAAAAGTGGAGAGCGCCGCAGCCGATTAATTTCCCATCTTCGTACACGACACTGAAATCCCGGATATTCTCGGACATTTCAAACTCGGTCCGCGGCAGCATCACCCCTTTGGCAGCGTAAGCATTGATAAGCGTCAGGATTGGGTGGATGTCCCGCATGCCAGCCTTGCGGACCGTCATTGGCAACTCACAAGCCTGGTTCCACACGGCTTTCCAGCCATAAGCTGCCCAACGATTCCAGGCAGTGCTCCCGGCGCGATTACGATCTCGGATACGCCTTGTTTGAGAGCGGTGACGGCAGCGTCCAGTTTAGCGCGCATGCCGCCAATCGCAACTCCCGTCGTTATCAACTCTTCGCATTGAGCGACGGTCAAGGTTGGACAAATCTGTCCGTTGGCATCGCGAACCCCGTCAACATCCGTGAGAAAAAGGAGCTTGTCTGCGCGAAACGAGGCTGCGCAGGCCACCGCCATTTGGTCGGCGTTCACGTTGTAATAATGTCCGCCTCGATCACCGGCGACGCACGCCATGATTGGCAAGTAGCCCTGTCCGGTAAGCAACTCGAACAGGGCCGGGTCGGATCGAATCACCTTACCGACGAACCCCAGTTCCGGACTGAGCTGCTCCGCTTCCGCAAGAAAGCCATCCATACCGCTTAACCCCACCGCCCTCACTCCCTCGGCACTGAAAGCCGCCACGAGCTCGTGATTCACAGTTCCGCAAAATACCTTCAAAACCGCATCCAAGATTTCCGCAGTGGTCACCCGCAGGCCATTGATGAAGCGGCTCTCGACCCCGCGTTCGGCGAGAAATCGGGTCATCTGCTTGCCTCCGCCGTGAACCACGACTGCGCGAACATCGCTTCGGACGATCTGACCAATCTCGGCGGCCAGCCGGTTCTGGGACTCGGGCTGATCCAGGAGCGTGCCTCCAATCTTAATCAGAACTCTCACACCAAGCCTTCTTCTTCGGGAAAGCCGAGCGCCAGATTCATGTTTTGGACCGCTTGTCCGGCCGCACCCTTTACGAGGTTATCGATGGCGCTGACGACCACCGCGCGGCCCGTAGCTGGATCGTACGTCAGGCCGATGTCGCAGAAATTAGTCCTCTGGACGGCCTTCAGATCCGGGAATTCCCCTGGCTTGTACAAGCGGACGAAGCGCTCGCCCTGATAACGACGAAGATAAATATCGAGGAGCGCCTGAGGGTGGTCGAGACCGCGAGCACGAAAGTAGATGGTTTCCAGGATGCCTCGGTCAATCGGCAGGATTTGCGCGGTGAAGCTGAACTCTCTCTCCTGCAGCCCGGAGATCATCAGGACTTCGGGCACGTGGCGGTGCTCCAGCACTGAATACGCCGAAAAATTCTCAGTCACTTCGCAGAAGCTGGTGTTCAGGCTCGGTTTGCGCCCTGCGCCGCTCACGCCCGACTTCGCGTCGCAGACCACTCCCGCTTGCAGATCCACCACTCCGGCTTTGACGAGCGGCTCCAGCGCGAGATTAGCGGCGGTGGGGTAGCAACCCGGATTCGAGATCAGGGCAGCTGTGGCGATGCCTTCGCGGGAGATTTCGGGCAACCCGTAGACTGCTTCTTTGAGCAAGGGGTGTGCCTCATGTTCTGCTTTATACCAACGCCTGTATGTAGCTGATTCGCGG
>JANXQZ010000607.1 GCA_025353235.1 Bryobacterales bacterium | reverse complement strand
GGGGCATGCTGTGCCACTGGATCGGGTGCTGCCGCAGTCGCGGGAGCCCCTCCTTCCGCAGCCTGGGCTCCGCCGCCCCCGCGCTGTTTCCTGCGCATCCGGCGCGGCGTCCTGTGCATGTATCGTCCGCCTGGCTCGCGCACGCTGGCGCTCTGCTCCGGCGCTTCGGCCTGCGTTCCATCCGCCGCCGCCTCGGCATGATTCTCGATTTCCAGACCGGCAGGTTCTTCGGGATCGTTGACGGGGTCTAGGTCTTCTTCCGACGGGTCATCCAGTTCGATTGGCAGGAGGGCAAGTTCCTGGGTTTCGAGAACGTTGTCGGGCACGCTGGCTGGCAAAGGTTCTTCGTGAGCCTCCGATTCCAGTGCGACTGAAGCTCCCCCGATAGAGGCCGAGTGTTCCTCCTCCAGAGCATGGACGCGGGCTGTCTCAAAGGGAGGATCCATTGCGACAGGATCTGGCACTTCCGGATCGTCTTCTATCCAGCGAGCTTCCACACGCTGCGGTTTGACGGGGCTCTCCTCCAGTTCCGACACAGGCTCTTCGCCCGACTTTGTGTACTTGGCGAGCGACTCGCCAGGCAACATCGGAAACTCATACTCCTCTACAGCCCGCTCCGCTTGGGGCGCAGGCGCGGACTTCAGCGGTTCGGAGACCTCTGGAGTTTCGGAAGCATATTTCGAGTCAGGGAAACCGCGGCCGCGATTGCGCCGCCGCCGAGATCTTCTTCCACGCTGGTCTCGGTCGGCCGCCTCGTCTCGGCGTTCACCGGCCGGGGCGGCGACGTGCGGTTGGAGTGGGGCGTTCGCCGGAGCGGAAGCAGCAGCGTCAGACCCACCTTCGAGAGCATCTTCGGGAGGCAGCAGCGCAGGCGTATCCAAAGTGACGCTCTCAATCACCGCTTCCACAAAGACAGTCTTCTCAGGCCGCTCCGCTCTCTCTACTCTCTCCACCCTGACTGGTTTCTCTTCCTTGGCAGGAAGGATGCGATCGTACTCGTCGTTCTCTTCAAAGAAGTCCGAGACATACAGGAACGTGTCGCGCTCAAGACCGAGGTCTACGAAGGCCGACTGCATTCCAGGCAGCACTCGCGTGACGCGTCCTTTGTGAATGCTCCCGGCCAGCGAATATTCATTCGCGCGCTGGAAAAAAATCTCTACTAGCTGATCGTCCTCGAGAATCGCCACCTTGGTTTCGTGGCGGTTCGCCGAAATCACCATCTCTTTACTCATCGCTAACTCTCCCGCGTGTTTTAGGTCGCCAGCGGAGCGTTAGGTAACACAAAGGGCAGCGTGAAATTCCAACCAGCCGGGTGATCGCCTTGACCGTTTGCCCGGCGCGCGCACGAACATCTTAGGGCCCGTCGGGTGGAGTTCAACTGCAACACCCTTGGAGCGCTGGAATCTTTCTGGGTTGGGTCCACGGACTGAAAGACCGTGTATAGCCCGCTTACCCTCAATCTCCCTAACCACCGGCCGTCTCGCGACCGCTTCAAAAATCAATTCACAAATCGCCGGAGCCGCACATTGTTCACGAGCCCCAGCATTAAAAAAATCGACAGCGTGTTGGATCCTCCCGAACTCATGAGCGGCAGCGGGATCCCAGTTACGGGCATCCTGCCCACCACCATGCCTACATTCACGAGAACGTGGAAAACCAGTAACGCCGCTACTCCCATGCATAAATACATGCCAGCCCGATCAGGCGCCATTTGCGCGTTCTGAACGATCTGCATCAGCAACAAAAAGTACAGTCCTAAAACGACCACTACGCCAACAAATCCGTGCTCCTCGGCAAACGCCGAGAAAATAAAATCAGTATGCGGCACCGGAAGGAATCCGTTCTGGGTCTGCGACCCGCGTGTGACTCCCCGCCCCCACAGCGCGCCAGAACCGACGGCAATCTGGGATTGAATAACTTGATAGCCGCTTCCTTTTGGATCCGAACTAGGGTTCACGAAGCTGACCAGCCGAGCCTTTTGATAATCCTTTAGAAGATAGTCCTTTAAGAAAAAATAGCTCAACGGCAAAATCAAAGCGATGACCACGCCAATAGCGGCTGCATGCTGCCATCGCAACCCCGCCAGAAAAACACCCACGACCAGGATCGGGAGATACGTAAGCGCGGTTCCTAAGTCAGGCTGGGCCATCACCAGCAACATCGGCACGCCGACCAATCCCCCCAGCTTAAACAAATCGGACAATTCCAACTGCTCGGTCTTAATCTCCGTCAAATAGCGAGCTACAAGCAATACTATCACCAGTTTAACGAATTCCGAAATCTGGAGTTTGAAACTGCCGTAACCGATCCACCGGCGCGATCCGAAAATTTTCGTGCCAACGAGGAATGTTGCGATCAAGGTGACCACCGACGCCGTGTAGAGAATCGGAACCTGGGCGAGCAGGGTGTGGTAGTCGATTAAAGTCGCAAACCACATGATAACGATCGACACCATGATGTACATTACCTGCTTCCACCAGGCATCGCCCCATTTGGTATCGTGCGTTGCGCTGAAGATTTGCAACACGCCCATGGAACAAATTGCAACGGCGAGGACGAACATGGGCCAATCGAAATCGCGAATGGAGCGATAGCTTGCCATCAACTTAGCTCCGATCCGCGTGGGGCAGCCAATCCTGGCTGCGGACACGCTTTCCAGCGTGTCCAGCCGCCTGGAAAGGCGGCTGCAGGCAAGATTGCCTGCCCCACACAGCAGCAAGCGGAGAAGAAATCAGGATGTTGCAGTACAAATTTAGC
>JANXQZ010000575.1 GCA_025353235.1 Bryobacterales bacterium | reverse complement strand
CAGCGCCCTCCATCGCGCTGCAAGGGGACCGAGTTCGCGAGTTTCGGACTGATGCTCATCAGATCGCAGGCCACCGGCGCGAAGACGGTGCCTGCCGTTTCCACAGTGATGTGCAGCCCTTCATCGCGCAGCGCGGACGTTAGCTGCACAATGTCGGGCGCGATCATGGGCTCACCCCCGGTTACCACCACATGCTTCGCGCCATGCCCTCGCACTTCGTCGACTATCGAATCCACGCTCCGGTCCGTACCTTCGGGCTGCCACGAAGTATAGGGCGTGTCGCACCAGGTGCAGCGTAGATTGCAGCCGCTCGTCCTCACGAACACGGACGGCACGCCGACCAGTGATCCTTCACCCTGCACCGAGTAGAAGACTTCAGAGATCCGCATGCCGGTACGCGATGGGATCTGCTACCCCGGCTTCCTCGAAACCCTTGAGCCGGAGCCGGCACGAGTCGCAGAGCCCGCACGCACGGCCTTGTTCATCGGGATCGTAGCAGCTATGGGTAATTTTGAAGTCGACTCGGAGCTCGTGTGCCAGCTTCACGATCTCGCTCTTCGACAGCGTGATCAGAGGCGTGTGGACGGAAATCTTCGTGCGGCTTTCCACCCCTGCTTTCGTCGCCAAGTTGGCCATGTGCTCGAAAGCGCGGATAAACTCCGGACGGCAATCGGGATAGCCTGAATAATCGATCGCGTTCACGCCGATGAAGATGTCGGATGCGTTGAGGACCTCCGCCCATGCCAGCGCAAATGATAAAAACACTGTGTTACGAGCAGGCACGTACGTGATGGGAATTCCTTGCTTGAAAAGGCCGTCTTTCGGCACGTCAATGTCCGCAGTCAGCGCCGAGCCCCCGAAGACTCGCAAGTCGATCGGCATGATGACATGCTGAGCGGCACAGAGTATCGCTGCCAACTTGGCGGCAGATTCTAGCTCGATGCGATGCCGCTGGCCGTAGTCGAAGGATAGAGCGTAACACGCAAACCCCTCGCGCCGCGCGTACGCCAGGCATGTTGCGGAATCGAGTCCACCGCTGAGCAGGCAAACTGCTGGCTTCGTATCCACTGGATCTCTTATTATAAATGCGAGGGACCGGAGGCCGTCATTTGCGAATACTCTTCTTGCTATTTGTTCTTATATTTTCCGCAACAGCGCAAAAGATGCGAGTGCCCAGCTACGAAAAGAATTACAGCGACGCGAAGCAAGCGTATGCCCAGGGTCGGTTCCAAGACGCGCAATATCTTATGGCCGCCGCACTGGCCGAAGTTGAGAGTGGCACTCCCGACGATCCCCGGTTGGCTGGCGTCCTCTTTGATCTCGCGGAAATAGATCGCGCTCAGGGCAAGTACGCCGAAGCTGCGCCGCTTTTGGAACGCTTGCTCGCGAGCCAAGAGAAAACTCTCGATCCGGCAAGCCCCGAAGTGGCCAAGACACTGGACTCGCTTGCACGGGTGTATCGCGCGCAGGCCAAGTACGATCTGGCCGAGCCGATCTACAAGCGCACCCTCGCGGCCAAGGAAAAGTTGTATGGGAGGAATAGCCTTGAACTTCTGCCCGAGATGGAGAGTTTGGCGAAGATCCAGCAAGCCACAAGAAACTACGCGGAGGCCGAAGTGATGCTGGCACGGCTGATCGGCATTCGCGAGGGGCTGCAAGGTGCGGACCATCCCGAGGTTGCCGTGGCCTACACCAGCCTGGGGCGACTCTTCGTTGTGCAGAAGAAACTGTCTCAGGCCGAGCCCATGTACCGCAGAGCCATCGAGATCGTCGAAAAGAAATTCGGAGTGGAAGACGTCAAGCTTTGCCCGCTGCTGGATAGCTTGGCCACGCTGCTCCGGGACGAGAGCAAGTTCCCGGAAGCCGAACTGCTCTTATTGCGATCGCTGTGGATCCGGGACAACCTGTCAGGCCCGGTTCATCAGGACGTAGGACAGTCGCTCGATAATCTCGCGTCGGTGTATTACGCCATGAAGCGGTACGCTGACGCCGAGCCGCTGTACCGCCGGTCCCTGGCGATCTGGC
>JANXQZ010000533.1 GCA_025353235.1 Bryobacterales bacterium | reverse complement strand
AGTCTACCGCGGCCAGATTGACGATAATCGCAATGAGGCACGGGTGGACCGGAAGTCGCTCCGACTAGCGCTCGATGCGACGCTGGCGGGAAGAGCAGTGGCCGTGAAGGAAACCAAGGCGTTCGGCTGCACGATTAAACGCGCCCGGAGGGTTACTTAGTGCTAATCGTCATGCTGCTCCTAGCCGCGATGCTGCCCGTAAACGAGCAAGGCTTCCAAAAAATGGTAGGGGCGCATACTGGGAAAGTTGTGCTGTACAACTTCTGGGCGACGTATTGCGTGCCCTGCCGCGCTGAAATGCCCGAGTTGCTCAAGTTGCAGGCCAAGCTGAAGGCGCGCGGGTTCGAACTGGTGTTTATCTCCGCCGATGAACCAGAGCAGGAAGCCGCAGCCGAGAGATTGTTGCAGAAGGCGAACGCAATCGGCCCCGCGTATCGCAAACAACCGCAGAATGACGACCAGTTTATCAATGCGATAGATCCCAAGTGGAGCGGCGCTCTTCCCGCCCTCTTTCTGTATGACCGGAAAGGGCACAAGGTCCGCTCGTACTTCGGCGAAACCGATACGAAGATCCTGGAAGCCGCAATCTTAAAACTGCTCTAGCCAACCCCGCGTCGGCCAGGAACCCTGCAGCTATTTCTTAGCAGTGTGCTTTGGCGCACGAGCCTGATCGAGCATGCTCTCCACCTGAGTCTCGGGGATCATCAAGGACATCGTCATGACATTCCCGGCGGCGCTCAGATTCATAGAATCAACCAGCGTGGAGACTTGCCCAGCGGCTGGGCTCTTATTGGGACTTGTCTGAATCATCCCTGCTATAAATCGCACCACGTCGACCAGCGCCTGGGCATCTTTCTCGGAGCGCGTGACTGCCTGAACGCCAAATTGCACATTAACCCCAAATTTAACCCCGCCGCTGGCCTGTGAAATTGCTTGGAACAGCTGGGTGTTCATCGCTTGCCCGATATTCGGATCGGGCATCAGCCCTGCAAACTCGGACACCGGCACCAGCGTTCTAAACCAGAAATCGTACGCACCGCTGACGCTCTTCACTTGATCTGCCAGGTGCGAGCCATCCGCCTTGCTTTGGAACCGTTCAATGGTCGCCTTCACGCTGTCCGGGTCTCCCATGACCGCCGTGGAATTATCGCAGAAAGCAATCACGGAATCGCCTTCCTTAGCAGCATTCGTGTTGCCCGAGAGAATATCGACACCCAGGAACGTAGTCTTGGTTCCGCCGCTCTTCAGCAAGCTGGCTTCTATCTTCGACGAATTGAAAATTCCGCGAGCCACAATCAACCAGTGCGCCATGACATTCGAGTCCCAATTCGACCCCATTACAATCTCGCTTAAATCGCTCCGAGGGTCAAATCCGGTGTCGCTCATGAACTTCTTAAAGCCTGCGTCATCGGGCTGCATGTGCGCGAGAACATACTGCCCAAACGGGGAGATCTTAGCTTGATTCACCTGGATGCCGGCCACCGCCTTGGCATCCGGCATCAGAAGACCGAGTAAAGCCGGGTCGGCGGAAACTGCCAAGCCGGGGACGAAAAGGGCAAGCGCCAGAATATTCCGAAGTTTTATCATGAGCAGACTCTCGTAGCTAATACGAGGCTAGCATGCGGTGAGTTCGCTAGGAAAAAAGCGGCTACTACAATAAAGAACATGCCTCACCGTCTGACTCTAACAGAGATGGCCGCCCAGATCCGGTCCAAGAAACTTTCCCCCGTGGAGTTGCTGGACGCGCATCTTCTGCAGATTCAGAAACACAATCCCAAGATCAACGCATTCATCCGCATCCTTCACGACGAGTCTCGAGCGGCCGCCAGAGCCTCAGAGCAAGCCCAGATGCGGGACGAGTTTGCGGGTCCGCTGCATGGGGTGCCGGTGACGATCAAGGACAGCTTCGACATGGCTGGCTATCCCACCACTTGCGGGAGCAGCTTCTTCCAGGATCTTCGCGCCACTCGCGATGCCGCCGCAGTGAGGCGCTTCAAGCAAGCTGGCGCCATCCCGTTTGCGAAAACAAATTGCCCGGAGTTTCTCGCCAATTACGAATCCGATAACAACTTAATTGGCCGCACTAACAACCCGTGGAATCTCGACCGAACGGCTGGCGGATCGAGCGGAGGCGAATCGGCCGCGATTGCATCGTTTTTCTCACCGGCTGGCATCGGGAGCGACGGCGGAGGATCGGTGCGCGTCCCCGCTCATTTCTGCGGGATCGCCGGACTCAAGCCAACTCCAGGCCGAGTCTCAGCGGTGGGACACATGCCCGCCATCAATCATCCAGGAGGGCTGCTCGGAGTTGCCGGACCCATGGCTCGCACTGCAAAAGATGTCAAGCTGCTTTTCGAGACCTTGTCTGGCTACGATTGGGAAGATCCATTTTCCGTGCCAGTGCCATTGCGCCCACCCGACCTCAGCGGCGTGCGGATCGGCTGCATGGAGCAGTTCTTAAATGTGCCAGTGGAGGCGGGTGTTCGTGCGGCGGTCCGAAAAGCGGCCCAATGCGCGCAGGATTTGGGCTTCCCCGTGGAATCCTTTCAGCCCAAAGGAATGGAACGAGCGCCCAACCTTTGGTGGTTCTTCTTCGGAATCCTACCTGCCAGAATCACGAACGCGTTCATCGCGGGGCGAGAAGACCGGGCGCATTGGACGGGCACGGAGTTTCTCACGAAAGCCTTGCAGGAAGCGGAGCCCACGGCCAACAAGGTACTAGAGAGCTTGGCCGCGCGAGACAAGATGCGAACCGCAATGCTGAGTCAGATGGAGCAGTTCCCCGTGCTGCTGCTTCCAGCGTGTGGAGTCTGCGCCTTCGAGCATCGCCAGCGGCGTTATGAGACGGACCAGAAGCCCATCGGCCTGTTCGAGGCCATGATGCCTTCCACGCCATTCAATTTATTTGGCCTGCCCGGCATGGTGATCCCGTTCGGGATTGACGAGCGCGGGTTGCCGGCGGGAGTCCAACTGGTAGGCCGCCCCTACGAAGAGGAACTGCTGCTGGAATTGGCCATCAAGTTGGAGGAAGCGCGCGGGCCGTTCCCGGCACCTCCTGGCTACGCTTCCTGAGCCTGGTACTAATCGCGGGGATGTAGCAGTGTTGCAGAGCTAACATTTATATAATCGGAAAAGCCTATGGGCCCCGATGATCATGCTCGCGCTGACATCACCGAACGACTGCGTCGATGGTGTTCGGGAGACAGCGAGGCGTTGGCTGAAGTAATCGCCCTTGCCTACGACGAACTTAGGGCGATTGCCGTCGGGTACGTGCGCTGCGAGAGCACCGCTAACACCACTTCTATCGGCCCGTTGATGGTTGTATTGCTCGTGTTCTTCACAGTCATCGTCGCGACATATAGCCCCGTCGCGCGATTCCGGCCAAAGCCGTTCTGCGTCACGCTCACCTTGCCCGACACGTCGATGGGAGGCGGCACCATTCTGCCAGGCGCTGGCGCGAATAGGATATTGTCGATGCCAATCACATCACCGTTGACCGCATCGTTAGGATCATTGAAAACCACCGAACCGATATTCCCCGCTGGGCTCAGCACCCCCATAAAGTACATTGCGTTCTGCTGAAAGTTGAAGGATGCGGAGGAAAATCGGCCAAGGCTGGCGCCGGTTCCGTTCTGGCCCGTAAACGCTTCAAGCGTTACGACGTGGGGAGCGCTGGGCGGATTATACAGATCGATGGTGAACAGCCCCACGGCCAACACGGGTAAGGCGAACGAAATGGTCAAGCTTCCGCCGCAACCCGGCGCAAAACAACCCGTGGACTGAAAATCTCCTGGAGTCCCGAGATATTTAGACTCCGGATGAATTCCCTCACCGAATGACCTGGGTGCCGTAGTGCCGACCTGGCTTGGACCTACACCGCTCACAACCGTCGAGAAAATACCGGTCGCCGCCAGATTCACTCCCAGCGGGGCATACAGGGTGCTCTGAAGCAGCCCGAGCAGAGCAGTATCGAAGTTTATGGTTGTATTGAGAATGCCGCCGTTGGACCCTACGGCCCCGAAGAAGTCGACGGAGTTCGAGTTTTGATTGTTGACGAAACCTATGGCTTGAGCGGCAGCTATGTTCGCGCAGGCGAAGGTCATGGCTAGAACAAGTATGAATCGGAGTTTGTTGGTCATCAGGAAGGCCTCGAATCTATGCTTCACACTTGACTAAGCGCAAAGCGCGAACAAAACGCCTCAGCAATTTTGTCCGTCGGGCAGAAAGACCAGGATCGAGCGTTACCGAGCGGTGACCGGAACCGAGCCGCGACCGTTAGCGAGGGGTTGATTTCCCGGGCTGCAATCCTTGGTGAAATAAACGCTCCAATCGTCAGAGCCGAGCGTGTCGAACAGCAGTCCTCGATCAACGCGGGGAGCCATATTCGAAACCTGGATCAAGCGTGGACGCACCCATCCCCGGAAAGCGAAATACGACTGCTTTTCGGACACGATTAAATAGCCCTGCCGCATGCGCGCGACCTTGGGAACCCTGCGCGCAAAACAGCGGTACACCGAGCGGCCAGAGCCGATTCCATCCAGTTCCGGGGCGAGCCAAGCCGGGATGGCGCAAGTGTCAGGCGAACGAAACCAGGCCGCGATCCGCCCCGCCAGACCTGAGATAAGGAAGGTCAGCACCCTGAGAAGGAACGGCAGCGCGATCGCGATTCCAATGAGCAGAGCAGCCACCACTCCCGTCGCCATCATCGGATGCTTGTAAGTCAGCAACACTAGTCCGACCACGCCGAAGTCTTCGGCCACGCTGAAGATCGAGTTGCTCACAGGCTCGGGCGAGGCATGGGTGAGCAGTCGGTAGCCCATCTTGGTGGAATGCGAGCCAAGCGCGACGGACCCGCCCGCTAACATGGCAATCGCCTGCAGCTCCGGGCTTAATTTCGAGGTAGAAGCCAGCGCCAGTGCGGCGGCGCCAAGTGGCCGGATCACTGTGTGAATCGAGTCCCAGGCAACGCTGACGAAGGGGATTTTGTCGGCGAAGAACTCGAGCAAGTACATTATTCCCGCGATGCTTAAGATAGCGGGATGAGCCAGCGTGTCCAGGCTACCCGGAAGTCCGCTGATCCATCCAAAACGTTCGCCCAGACCGACCACCAACACGGCCGCGTAGAGATTTATGCCGGATGCAAACGAGAGTCCGAGGATACTGGACAGCATGGGGATAGAGTTCATGCGCGCTCCGGCTTTACTATCGCATACTGTTATAGCTTCAAAATATGTACGGCATTAATCCCGCCCCTTACACCTGCTATCGCGCCGCCGGACCGATCACAATCGACGGCAAGCTGGACGAGCCATCCTGGCTAGCCGCCCCTAAATCGAATCGCTTCGTGGACATCGTCACAGGAGAGCCTGGCTGGTACGACACGCGAGTAGCGATGCTGTGGGACGACGAGCATCTCTACTTCGGCTTCACCGCAGAGGAGCCGCATGTTCACGCCACGCTTACCGAACGCGATTCGCGCATCTACGAAGACAACGATCTCGAAGTATTCATCGCCGGCGCCGACGCTTACTACGAGTTTGAGATCAACGCTCTCAACACAATTTACGAAGTTTTCTGGATCTGGAAAGACGTGCCGCTAACGCCAGAGTTCGATCCGGCCAAGCGAAGGACGATGACGCTCGACGGCGTGGGAGGCCACGTGCATCCGCGCGGCGAGCGCTGGGGATTTCTCGACTGGGACTACCCCGGGCTGCGCCACGCAGTGCATGTGGATGGAACTCGGGGCTGGTCGGTCGAGCTCGCGCTTCCCTGGAAGGGTTTGGAACTCTTGGCTGATGGTCGCGCGTTGCCGCCCAACGATGGCGACGTGTGGCGCATCGACTGCTCGCGATTCCAACAAGTAGATGTGCAAGGCAGGCCCATTCCACCGGGAGCCGGGTGGACTTGGAATCGTCATGGCCACTATGATTCGCACATCCCGGAACTGTTCCCTTATGTGACGTTCTCGAGCGATTCGGCCATCCACTCCAAGTAGGCTGCCGAGCCAGCCACTACGGACAAGGCGACTACCTCGGGGACGGCATACGAGTGCGCCCTTACCAATTCAGCACTCATTTGTTCAAAACATTTTTGGCTAGTCTTGATGATTAGTAAGAACTCGCGCGAGCGCTCGATCGCGCCCTTCCAGCGGTACACACTCTGCACTCCCGGCACCACGGTGACACAGGCGGCCAGCCTCTGGCCGACCAGCAGATCGGCCAACCGATCCGCCTCTTCCTGGCTACCGCACGTGGATAGGACCACTAAATCGCCCGTCATCGATATTTCTTTGTCCCTTTACTGGCTATTTTCCCAAAACAAGTTTATAAACAAATAAGGACGCAGTACATGGATTCGCTTGCACGACGGCTTAGCTTCACGATTGCCTTCATCCTTCTGGGTGTCTATGGCTATTTAACGCTCAGCGGACCCCAAGGTATCCCCGCTCTCAGTGCTAAGCGGCGCGAGATCAGGCAGCTCGAGGAAGAGAATGCGAATCTCACCCGTGAGAATGATTCTAAGCGCGTTCGCCTCGACAATCTCCGCCTTAAACCCTCTGAGCAAGATCTTGAAATTCGGAAAAAGCTTAAAATGCTCCGCAAGAATGAAACCGAATTCATACTTCCAAACTCGCCCAGCTCGGTAAAGCCTGATGCCCTGCCTGCTCCCATTGAGTAACCTGCATCAGCCTGTCACCACCCGCAGAACTTCCTCAAAAAGATCCTCCAGCCGCCCTTCCGACGTCGCCTCCGCGCCCAGCCGCAGGAGTGGTTCGGTGTTAGAGGCGCGCACATGGATCCAGCCATCCGGGAAAATCAGTTTGAGCCCGTCGGTCCGATCTTTTACCGCCTTCTCAAACCGCTCGTCCAACGCCTGCATAATTGGACCCAAGCGGCCGTGCTCATACGCGATCTTGTCGAGCTTGCGATAATACCGCGGCAGGGCGGCCTGTAGAGCCGACATGGTCTGCCCGGCTTGCGCCATGCGATCCAGCAGGAATGCCATCCCCGTGTAACTGTCCCGGCAGGGGTGGACTGGCGGAAAAATGATCCCGCCGTTCGCGCCTTCTCCTCCGATCGCGGCCCCCACAGCCTGCATCGTTTCCACGACGTTAGCTTCTCCAACCGGGGTCCTATAGACCTTGCGCCCATGCTTGCGGGCTACGTCGTCGATGGAAGACGAGGTGGTGAGGTTCACCACCACGTCGCCCGGAGTCCGAGCCAAAGCGATATCGACAGCTAGCGCCAGCACATCGTCGTTGTCCAGAACGCGCCCATGTTCGTCGGCCACCGCCAGTCGATCCCCATCGGGATCCTGCCCGAAACCAGTGTCGCAGCGCTCCAACCTGACTAGATCGGAAAGCGCTCCCAATGTATCGGGCCGGGGCTCCGCTATGCGCGGGAAGGGCCGAGTCGGGTCCACGGAAATGGCATGCAACTCGCAGCCCAGCACGTCGCGCAGGAATCGCACGCTGAGGAGCGATCCCGCTCCATTCACGCCATCAAGCGCCACGCGAAAGCGCCGCGCGCGAATACGTTCCGCATCCACGTACTTGAGCACGCGCTCAATGTGAAGCTTTGCGGGGGCGTTGTATTCGCAGGCCACTCCGCGGATCTCATCGTTGAGCGCTTGCCGGAAATCGCTTTGATGATAGAGATCGAGCAGATCGCCGCGCTCGTAATTGTTGAAGAACAAGCCCTGGGCGTTGAACATTTTCAAGGCGTTGTAATCCGGCGGATTGTGCGATGCCGTGATCGCCAGTCCGCCGCGCGCATGGGAGGCCTCTGTATAAATCTGAATGGTGGGGGTTGGCAGAATGCCCACGTCGACCACTTCGCACCCGGCCGCTAACAAGCCGCACTGGACCGCGTGCTGCAGCATGGGTCCGCTGGCACGCGTGTCGCGTCCAACCACTACGCGTCCAGCGCCGACGTAGGTTCCGAATGCTTGAGCAAACGCGAGTGCGAGAGAGGGTGTCAGGAACTCGCCCACTACGCCGCGAATGCCCGAGACCCCAATCTTGAGCAGGTGTTCTCTAGGCAAAGTTCCTCACCTGTTCCACCAGTGAATCAAACAGCGCCCTCGGAGGATCCCCGCGCTGCTCGCAAATGATCCGCACAATCGCCTCAGTCTGGCTCACACGCACATGGAGCCAGCGGTCCGGCCACGCCACCCGCAGCCCATCGATGACGCTCACTTGGCCGTCCTGATACGTGCGCTCCAGCTTCATCAGCAACGCAGGAATGCGCTGGGCAACAAGCGGCACCTGCCCCTTCAAAATTGAAAATCGAGGATAGCCAGCCAAGATGCGGGACAAACTCTCACCGCGCTCTGCCAGCATGGAAAGCACGCCCAGCATGGATGCAATCCCGTCATAGACAAACCGGAAGCGCGGCATCATCACGGCACCGGTCCCTTCACCAGCGACTCCGATCTGTTCGGGCCGATAGCTCGCCAGCGCATCCATAGCCGCCTGCCGGCCCACTGGAACGCGAATCACCGTGCCCCCATGCCGGCGCGCAATCTCCTCTAGCAGCGCAGTCGTGGAAAGATTCGTGATCACCAGTTTCCCGGTTTCCTTCGGCAGCAGGTAGTCGGCCAGCAGCGGAAGCATCATCTCCTCGGAGACCGGCACGCCCTCCTCCGTGGCCATGGCCACGCGATCCGAATCGATATCGAATAGGAACCCGGCGTCCGCCCTCACGGGTTTCACCAAGGGAGCCAGCTGCAGCGCGACGGCGCTTTGCGAAGTAGTGGGTTCATGCGCGAACGCCACGCCCTCGGTCTTCTCGTTAATGAGGATGAATTCGAATCCAAAGCGCTGGTTGAGCCGACGCAAAATTGGCGCGGACGTTCCGTTGCAGCAATCGATCAGCACCCGGTAACGCCTCAGTCGTTCAAAATCGAAGGCACTCGATAGCTCGTCAAGGTACGCATCGAGAGCGTTTTCGTCCTTTCGAAGCGTTCCGATCTGGC
>JANXQZ010000504.1 GCA_025353235.1 Bryobacterales bacterium | reverse complement strand
ACTCGAAGGCGGCGTGGTCGAAGGCCGGAAGGTCTTCGCGAACATCCTCAAGTACATCCGGATGGGGGCGAGCTCCAACTTCGGAAACATGTTCAGCGTCTTGGGGGCAAGCGCTTTTCTCCCTTTCATTCCGATGGCTCCCATCCAGGTGTTAACCAACAACCTCCTATACGACTTCTCGCAAATACCGATCCCCATCGACGCGGTGGACGAAGAACAAGTGGCGCGGCCGCGGCCGTGGAATATCGACGAGATCAAGCGCTTCATCCTGTTCATCGGTCCCATCAGCTCGATCTTCGACTACACGACGTTCTTCGTCATGCTCTGGGTCTTCAACTGTTGGGACCCTTCCCGCGCCTCGCTATTTCAGACAGGCTGGTTTGTCGAATCGCTGATGACGCAGACGCTCATCATTCACGTCATTCGCACCAACAGGATTCCGTTTATACAGAGCCGTGCCAGTTGGCCGCTCACGGCCACAACGTTAGCCATCATGTCGTTCGGAATGTGGTTGCCGTATTCCCCGCTGGCTTCTTCGCTGGGCTTGGCAAACCTGCCGCGCATGTATTGGCCCATTTTGATGCTGACGCTGCTCTGCTATGTAAGCCTTACGCAAGTGATAAAAGTCTGGCTATTGCGGAAGAACTGGATCTGATTTCCAAGGTCGTGCGAGCTGGCTTGGCTGGTAGATTAGATGCTGTGGACGGAGTGATCGTCATCGACAAACCTTCAGGCTGGACGTCGCATGACGTGGTGAATAAAGTCAGGCGCATTGCCAAGGAACGCAGCATCGGTCATCTGGGAACGCTTGATCCGCTCGCGACCGGCGTGCTGCCCCTGATCGTCGGGCGTGCTACCCGTCTGGCGCGCTTTTTTACAAGTAATGAAAAGCGGTACGACGCCGAAGTGCAGTTTGGCGTAGAGACCGATTCTTACGACAGGGATGGCGAGGTCACGGCTACGGTGCCCGATTTTCGCCTTGATCGGAACCAATTGGAAGAAGCGCTGGAGAGTTTCAGGGGTGTGCTGATGCAAACTCCCCCGCCTGTGTCCGCTAAAAAAATCGGCGGAGTTCCGGCCTATAAACTGGCGCGCAAAAAGATTGCAGTGGAATTGAAGGCGGTGGAAATTACAGTCTTTTCCCTCGACCTGCTGGAGTTTAACGGAACCATCGCGCGGCTTCGTATCCACTGCACTGCGGGAACATACGTGCGAGGGATCGCCCACGATTTGGGTCGCCAGCTGGGATGCGGTGCCATGCTGCACTCGCTGCGCCGGCTGGCCTCAGGGGGGTTTACGCTTGAGCGCGCTCACACTCTGGAACAATTGCAGCAGCTTGCGTCCGAGGATAATCTG
>JANXQZ010000437.1 GCA_025353235.1 Bryobacterales bacterium | reverse complement strand
CTCGCAGTGAAGGCGGGGAGTGCGCATGTCGCTACGCTTCTGGCGGGAGAGGTGGTGGGCGAGATTTCCTTCGTGGATGCGCGTCCTCCGCTGGCGACGGTGCTGGCGCTGGATGCTGCTAGCGTGCTGGCCGTGCGGCGCGATGTGTTGCAAGCGAAGCTGGGCATGGATGCGAAATTCGCCGCCAACTTCTATCGAGCGCTGGCGATTTTCCTAGCTGATCGGCTCCGGGCGACTACGACACGGCTTGGGTATGGACGTCCGGAGCAGGATGCCGTGCCGGATACTGCCGACGAACTCGGCGACGATTTGCTGGAAACGGTGTCGCTGGGTACGCAGCGCTTCGATAATCTGCTGCGCCGCGTGGGCAATCGGTAAGTGGTGGGACCGCCACGCTCGGCGTCTCTAAAGGCTGCTCCCTGGAGCAGAGCTCTGCGGCGCTTGAGGCGTTGTCACTGGAACTACAACTGCGCTAGGGTTCGGCTTTCTCCCGAGGCCAATACCGACACCCCCATCGGATCGTTCGACCCACCGCCGGCGACACTGTCTAGATCGTTGTCCGACAAGTCAATTTCCGCTTCTTTTGGGTTTTATTTGATTCTTCGCTCATTTTGTTGCTCCCTTAGAAGTGGTCGTTCATCTTCCGCTAGATCCCCGAGGATGGCGGAGCTGGGGCGGTTGGGGTGTTAACGTCCAGCGCACCGCTTGGTCTCTTCTTCACAACAACGTCGATGTCTCTGACGTTCTCGCTGCCACCGCCGGCGACGCTGTCCAGATCTTGTTCGGCCAAATGTTCTGACTTCGCGTCCTGCTCGGTCAGTCCAACTTTCTTCGTATCTTCGTTCATTATGTTTCTCCTTTTAGAAACGTGTTGATAGGTGGATAACGGTGGGGCGCTACTGAAGCGCCCAAATCAACTGCCTCAACCTTTTTGGCGTCGCAGAGGCATTGGGAACGCCGGGGCGCTGACCTCCCCACGCGTTGACGAGATCAGTTGTCCTTTGTGTTGGATCTACTGGCGTTAGCTATGGCACTTCCGCCGCCGGCAACCTTGTCGAGAGCCTGCTCTGATAACTCGGCAGCCTTCACACCCTGCTCGATCTTTTGTTCTGACTTTGGGTCCTGCTTGGTCAGTCCAACTTTCTTCGTATCTTCGTTCATTATGTTTCTCCTTTTAGAAACGTTCTTTCGTGAGTGCACTACTCAGTGCCTTCACACTATAATGCACAAGAATTCGGAAAACGGGGCCAAAAAACTTCTGGGCTGATGGATTCCTTAGTGAGTTAGCGGACTTGGGAAAAACTGGGCGAGGCTGCCGATTGTGCCGGATGACAGAGTCTGCCCCGCTGGGCGGATGGAAAATGACCCCGCTTTCCGCTTTCTTCCTCCGGAACAAGTGCTGGTGCGCTAGGCGAGCCGATCGATTTTCTGCTTTACCTTCTAATGCACAAAATGGAGAAAAG
>JANXQZ010000420.1 GCA_025353235.1 Bryobacterales bacterium | reverse complement strand
GATTTTAGCCTTGGACATCACGGCGCCCGATTCGTCCGTAACCGTTCCTTCGATGGTTCCTGTGGGCGCTTGCGCGAAAGCAAGGCTCGTACACAGCGTCAGGACACCGAAAAGCGACAAACAGAGTCGTGTCATGGATTGCTCCTACACAAAGCGTTCTTGTTGATATTAGGACACAATTCGCTATCACGTGCAAGAAAAAACGGCCCACCGTAAACGATGAGCCGTTCTGGGACTAAATTTGGTGCGGGGGAGGGGACTTGAACCCCTACGGGATTGCTCCCGCTAGCACCTCAAGCTAGTGCGTCTGCCAATTCCGCCACCTCCGCGTTTGCTGCAAACTGCTTACTTTTTTGGCACCGCCGGAGCCGGTACAGGCTGGCCCTGAGGAGCGGGTGAAATCTGAATCGGGATCGGCGCGCCAGGAGCACCCCCTTTCGGAGTTACTGTTACGGTCGGCTTCGTGGGAGCTGCCGGAGTCGTTTGGGTCTTGACAGACTTAACCCGGTCCCGCACACTGCCCGAGCTCGATGCGTTCCTCGTCGCCAGAATCGCAAGTGAAAGCGAGGTCATCATGAACATCGCTGCCGCTATGGTCGTAGCTTTCGAAAGAACCGTAGCCGAACCGCGAGGGCCGAACGCCGTTTGCGATCCCATGCCGCCAAATGCGCCCGCAAGGTCTGCGGCTTTCCCGCTCTGAAGGAGCACAACTATTACCAAAAATAAGCAAACGAATATGTGTATGATCGTCAACAGAATTGTCATGTACTTCCAGATGTGCGCCTGGACCCTTTCAGAATCGAAGCGGACGGGAACTCTTTAGACAGTATAAACCATTCCAGCCGCGCACACCTCATCCCCGCTGTGGCATACCGTTGAAGGCGAAGCGGCAAGTACGCCGAGTCTCGCCGCCGTGGGGCATTAGTTCTCGAATACGAGTTTAGTCTTCGTTCCGCCGATGCGGATTTCCTGAATCGCTCCATTCACATACTTTACCGAAGTCGAGCTGATTTTCTGTTCGGTAGTCTCTACTTTCACGGTCGATTCCGCTTTGGTCTTCCCTTGCTGAATCACAGCCTTGTTATCGGTCACCTGCAGCTTGTACTCGCCCGGCTTCAGTTCCGTGCCATTAACCATGGACTTCTCGAACAGAGTCACGCGATAAGACGTTGCCGCGCTAGCCACTGCGAGAGCAAACGTCGAGAGTACGAAAATCACTTTTTTAATCACTGAATAACTCCTGGATTTTAACTTCGTTGCGATTGCAAATACACCTTCACATACGAAGCGAAGTTACTTTCGTTCCGCTAATTCCTACAAAAACATTTTTAATTTGTGAGTGTCCGATTATGAAATCGGCGGATCCCAATACCGGACAAATCGCAGCACCTGCTCCTGCATCGCGGGATCATTACCAAATCCTTGGAACCAATGCACGCCAACCTCGCGGCGGAACCAAGTTAGCTGTCTTTTCGCATACTGTCGAGTTGCCTGTTGCGCGGCAAGCAGCGCTGCATCGAAGGTGATCGCGCCGTTGATGAACTGCAGCGCCTCTTTGTATCCCAAGGACTCAAACGGCTTCGCACCGCAACCAACGCCGCTTTCAAGAAGACTGTTTACTTCTTCGATCAAGCCGTGGTCGAACATCTTTTGAAGGCGCTGGTTAATCCGCTCATGTAGAAACTCTCTTGCCGGATTCAATCCAATTTTCAAAATGTGAAAGCCGGTCAACGGCTCAGGCGGCTCCAAACTGTCTCGAGAAGCAGCGCGGAGGATCCTCAACTCCAGAGCGCGCACCGTTCTATTCACATCTTTTGAGTGAATGCGCAGCGCCGCGGCTCGATCAAGCCGATTCAGAAGCCTGTGCAGACTTCCCGTCCGCCGGCGTTCGCGAGCTAGCAGCCGCAACCGAAGCGGTGCGTCGCGTAGCGGACCAGGCGAGAGACCATCTAAGAGCGCCCGCAAATAGAACCCGGTCCCTCCGGCCACAATGGGCACCCGTCCCCGCGTCTGAATGGCACGCAGCGTCTCGCGCCCGAGCCGCGCATATTCTCCTGCCGTGAACAGATCGGACGGACTAGCCACATCGATTAGGTGGTGCCGAATGCCGCGTTGATCCTCGGCGGGAACTTTAGCCGTCCCGACGTTGAAGCCCCGGTAAACCTGAAGCGAATCGCAGCTGACAATCTCGCTACCTAGTCGCTCGGCAATGAAAAGAGCGAGGTCGCTCTTGCCGGAACCGGTTGGTCCCACGATGGCAATCAGCGGACTCACCCCTGCGTGGGAGCGATTACGTCGCTCATTTCCAATTGCAGCGTTCGGTTGGTCCACCACAGTTCGATAAACTCAAAGACCACCGCCGTGAGGATCAGCACCGTGCCGCCAACAAACAGCACATAAGCAGCCGGTGTCCAGACCGCACCCGCCGGTGCCAGCACTACCGTCAGGATTGTGAGCAGAAAAACAACGATCGCCAGATACAAGGTGCGGTGAGCCAGCGCGGAGTAGTGAACACGCCGTTCGAACCAGCGCATCTGCTGCCGGATCACCCCACGCCGTGCATCGCTTGTTTCCGCCTGACGAAACTCCGCTGCAAGTATGCGGAGACGATCGGACATGGATTGATGCTTGCTATTGATTCCTAGTATCAGCGTCGCGGCCGTGGAGATCATCACGACCGGCGTGACTGCGGCAGTGATCAGCTGCAGCAGTCCGGTGGAGGGCTCCGAAGGCATGCCCTATTAGAACGTGATTTTGGCCGCGAGTTGCAGGATGCGCGGGTCGAACGTGCTCAGGGGCAAAAAGTAATTGGTGGTGGGAGTAAATACGCCGGTTCGATACGTAAACACATTTGTCTGCAGAGAATTGAAATTCGCGCGATTGGTGATGTTAAAGGCTTCGGCAATCAGGCGCATGCGGACGCGCTCAAAGAGCCGAATATCGCGGGTGACCCGCATGTCGAGAGTCTGAAGCGAGGGGCCGATAGTCGTGTTGCGGCCGCTCAGGGGTGCCCGGTCATTGAAGTTATTCGCATCGTTGTTGGGGTCGCCCGTGACCGTGGCCGAAAAAGGGCGGCCAGCTTGGACCTGCGCAATCATCGAGAGTTCCCAATCGCTTAGCAAATGGCGCGCGAAAGGATTCGCGAGTGACTTGGCGTAGTTCAACTCCCAAACCGCCGAGAAAACGAACCGATGACGGACGTCCGCATTGCCCAGGCCCCGGTCGAGATTGGGTTGCAAAGTATCCTGCGCCACCTTGGCGTCGTCCCCGCCATTGCCGGATACAACACTGGTGGCGTCGGGAGCCGTGTCGATTACCTTCGAAAAAGTATAC
>JANXQZ010000394.1 GCA_025353235.1 Bryobacterales bacterium | reverse complement strand
ATGATCGAAGGTACCGCCAAGAAGGAAGGCATTCCGATCATCCGCAAGGACGTTTACATCTGCAATGTGGTGAAGTGCCGCCCTCCCGAAAACCGCGCGCCGCAGCCAGATGAGATGGAGATCTGCGGGCAGTTCCTGTTTCGCCAGTTGCAGACCATCAAGCCAAAAGCGATCTGCGCGCTAGGATCCACAGCCGCCAAAGCCGTGCTCGGCACCAAGGAAGGCGTCACGCGCCTGCGCGGAAAATGGCATAAGTGGAACGATATTCCGGTGATGGTGACGTTCCATCCGTCCTACTTGCTGCGCCCCTACAACCAGGACGCCAAGCGCGAAGCCTGGGAGGACCTGAAGAAGGTTCTGCACTATGTCTACGACTGAGCGGCGCGGTCTTTTCATCACACTGGAAGGTCCCGACGGCAGCGGAAAGAGCACCCAGATGCGGATGCTCGGCGAGCGTTTGCGCGGCGAGGGGCGCGCGGTCCTCGAATCCGCCGAGCCGGGCGGCACACCGATCGGCATGCAGGTGCGCCGCATCCTTCTCGACCCGGCGAATCAGGAGTTGTGCCCCACCACCGAATTGCTGCTGATGTTCGCCGCGCGCGCGCAGAATGTAGAACAGTGGATACTGCCCGCTCTGGCTGCGGGCAAGGTGGTGCTGTCAGACCGATTTACTGACTCGACTCTGGTGTATCAAGGAGCGGGACGCGGGCTTGGGCCCGACGTTGTCAAACAGATCGATCGCATCGCCTGCCATGGCTTGGTTCCCGATCTCACCATCTGCGTGGATATCGACACCGAATCCGGTCTGGCGCGAGCCCACGCCCGCAATCTCGAACGCCCTGGCCGCAAGGAGAGTCGACTGGATGAGCAAGCCATTGAGTTTCATCACAAGGCTCGGGCAGCCTATCATCGCCTGGCGGAAGCGGAGCCGGATCGCGTGAAGCTGGTTCAGGGAGACGCTGCGCCCGAGGTTGTGGCTGAACGTGTTTGGCAGCATGTGTCGTCCCTATTGCGGAGCGCTGCTGGCGCGTGATCCGTATTCTCCTTATCGTCATCTGCTTCATCCTGTACGGATCTCTATATCCCTGGCAGTACCGGCCGGGTCCACCGAACGTAGACCCGCTGTTCTTGCTGCTGCACTCCTGGCCCGCGAGGATTGGACCCGCACTATTTGGGGACGTTGCGGTGAACATCCTGATTTACATTCCGGTGGGCATGTTTACCTTCTTGGCATTGGACAGACGTGGTCATCAGTGGCTCCGGTGGAGCATGCCCACGGTGCTTGCACTCGCTCTCTCCGGTTCCATCGAGATGCTGCAAATCTACGACCGCACGCGCGAGTGCAGCCTGTTGGATCTCTTCGACAACGTGCTTGGCGCGGTCCTCGGAACCGGCCTGGGGTTCGTGTTCCGCAAAAGTCTGAGCGGAGGAATGTTCTTGGTGCTGACCTGGCTCGCTTTCAGCATAAAACCATGGCTTGCGCTGTTGTCCGGGAAGGGTCTGCAACCCCTGATGCCGAACTCCCTCTTAGAGCTAGTCTCGGAGATGGCGGCATGGGGGCTGGTTATCTATCTAGTACCTTCTCGATCCCGTCAGAGCTCCAGACTCACGCTCTTCCTTGCGGTTGGATTCACACTCCTGCTGATCGTGCGCGGGTTGTCACCCTTCCATCTTGCGGCGCACCCCACTCCCTTCAATTGGATCCCGCTCCAAGCCATCCTGAGCACAGAGTGGATCGTGGGTCTGTCCATCTTTCTCGAAAAATGTTTCTTCTACGGAGGAGCGATCTGGCTGACCCATTTGGCAGGCCTAAGACTGCGCGATGCGGTCGCCCTTATCGCCCCCATCCTGGCAATACTAGAAACAATCCAACGTTATCTACCCGGCAGAACGCCAGAGATCACGGATCCGCTTCTAGCTGTCGTGCTCGGCTTGATTCTCGGATTGATCGAGCAGGATACTCTACAGGTTCAAACATGAACAACATCACTCACCTCGAATGCAGCCTTTGCGGCAAGCGCCACACATCTGGAGAGATCCATAATCTGTGCGCGTGCGGAGGACCGTTACTGGTCCGCTACGATCTAGCGAGAGCTAAAGAGACTTGGACCCGCGAGTCGCTACTCCACGGTCCCAAGACCATGTGGCGCTATGCCCCTATGCTGCCCGTAACTCAAGCATCTTCCATCGTGTCGCTGGGCGAGGGCATGACCCCGCTTCTCGAAACCAAGCGGCTCGGCAAACGCTACGGCGCGCGCAACCTTTGGGTGAAAGACGAAGGCGTCAATCCCACGGGGTCCTTCAAGGCGCGAGGTCTTTCGTGCGCTATCTCCATGTGCGTGGAACTCGGAATCCGCAAGCTGGCAATTCCATCGGCCGGAAACGCAGCCAGCGCGATGGCTGCCTACGCCGCAGCGGCCGGACTCGAATCCTACATTTTCATGCCGCGCGATGTCCCGCAAGCAAACTTTATCGAGTGCAAGGCGTTCGGCGCGCACGTCACTCTGGTGGACGGCCTTATCAGCGACTGCGGAAAGATTGTTGCTTCGCGCAAGGACGCGGAGGGATGGTTTGACGTCAGCACGCTGAAGGAGCCTTATCGCATCGAAGGCAAGAAGACCATGGGCTATGAAGTTGCCGAGCAGCTTGGCTGGGAACTGCCCGATGCTCTTTTCTATCCGGCGGGCGGCGGGGTGGGGATGATCGGGATGTGGAAGGCGTTTGCAGAGATGGAGGCGCTCGGATGGATTGGGCCTAAGCGTCCGAAGATGATCGCGGTGCAGAGTGCAGGATGTCAGCCTGTGGTGCGGGCGTTTGAGCGCGGTGAAAAGCGCAGCGAGTTTTATGAGAATGCCCAGACGGTGGCGAGCGGATTGCGTGTCCCGAAGCCGCTGGGTGACTTTCTGATCTTGGATGCGGTCCGCGAGAGTGGCGGCACGGCAATCGCAGTCACCGATGAAGAGATGCTGGATGCAGGCATTCACTTGGCTACCGACGAGGGGATGTTTGCCGCTCCCGAAGGGGGTGCGTGCGTGGCTGCACTTCAGAAGTTGCTTGCGAGCGGCTTCTTGAAAGCCGATGAGCGCATCGTGATTTACAACACCGGTGCGGGTTTGAAATATTTGGAAGCTTATTCCACTCGTTTCCCTCGAACATCTGCCTCCGAACAGGACAAGCTCGGCGGTCTGATCACCCCCCGTTGAACTAGACAGCCTGATCCGGTGCAGAGGGGAGATAATTAGAACATGCCAATGGTTCCAAGCGGATTCGTGCACCGAGGGCAGCTTGACGCCGAGATCAAAAACGCCCGGCGCAAGCTAAGTCCAGAGGCAGTTGACCTTTTCTACAATTTGGACGCAGACTCAACCGGTGAGCCCTCGATTTTTTTCAATATCGTCCTTGCCGATGCAGCAACTAGAGAAGAGACTCTTGCCGATACAACTGGCATCATTGCCATGGCACTTTTTGACGAGTTACGGCCTATAGAGAATTGGGGACTGCACCCCTATTTCAACTTTCGGAGCCAATCTGAGCAACAAAGCCGACCCGATCCCGAGTGGGCGTAGATGGCGTTTCATGATGACCTTCTGAGCCAGGCGTTACAACTCGTTCACAATACTCCCTCGACTCAAGCGAGCCTTCGCAGGGCTGTCTCATCGGCTTATTACGCCGTCTTTCATTTGCTGATTGCCGAAGCAACTTCTAATTGGAGCAACGTGAAGCTCCGAGCCGCGCTGGGTCGACCTTTTGATCACGGCACAATGAGGAAAGCATCAGATCGATTGTTGAATATGCAAGCGTTTCCATTTGCTGGAGAAGACGCGAAGGTTGTGGCAGACCTGCGGTTTGTTGCGCGCACGTTCACTCAGCTTCAACAAGATCGCTATTTCGTAGACTACAATCTCACCAAGGATTTAGACCCAACTACTGCCCTCACTCAGGTAAAATCCGTGGAGAAGAAATTCAACACATGGCCGTGAATCAGAAATGACCAGATTTGCTCACTTGCGATCCGATGAAGGTCGGGTCTTCAGAAGATCACCACAAAGCAGCCGCAACAGGATGTTGTAGAACTACCTGATTGCGAGCGTAACATCGGGCCGACCGGAGGCTGTTCCCACTCTCAGGATTACGGGAACGGCACCAGATGGAGCCCCACCCGGGACTTGGACGTTCACCTGAAATACGCCTGCCGGTAAACCAGGCGCTGCGCCAGCATACAGAACCTTGGCATCGATTCCTCCAATTTGCACTGCCACTGGCGCGACTGGTTTTGGCAGCCTCTTGTTAGCCAATGCGCCATCCGACCCGCCCGGCGTCGTCTGTCCTTCTCCCGTGGCGAAGAGAACCACAATAGAGCCTTTCTGCGCTGGGTTGAGAGCGGAGTTTACATTCGTATCCTGATTCAGAATCGCCCCTTGACCGGAGCCGGATGAATCTATCGTGAAGATAGCAGGATTTGTCGGTACCACGTTCAGCGTCACCTCGCTGGAGAGGACCCCTTGATACTCCACTTGCATGCGCGTGCTCGCCTGACCATCGAGAGCATACGGAACGATCGCGCTGACCTGCGAATTAGAAACGTAGATGAGCGGTGCCGCAAGGCCGTCGAACAACACGCGCGTGCCCGCCACGAGGTTAGCGATCGATTGCCGGTCAGCAGTGAGCTGAAGTTCCGCGCCAACAGCAGGCCCGAGACCGTCGCCGAATACCGTAATGATCTCCCCCGGAGAAACAGCGCCGCTCACGAAACTCGCTGCATTCAGCACGCCTGCGCTGCTAATCTGAAGCACGGATCGGGCTGCCTGGCGAAGTTGGAAGGTCTGGTCGGCGACAAAGATGCGAGCTTGGCGGGCATTCGGCTGGTCTGCGGCATCGACCACGAAAGTGACTTTTCCGTTTCCGTTTACTGACTCGTAGGTGACGTGGACCCAGCCCGCGTCAGTGCTCGCCTGCCAGCGGCACGATCCGGATGCCATCACCGCAAAACTGCCTAGGCCGCCTTTCGCCTCGACATCTGCCGCGCCAGGGCTTAGGGTCAAGGTGCATCCGGCACCCGATTGAGACACAGAGAAAAGCTGTGATCCAACGGCGATTGTTCCGGTCCGAGCTTCTGGCGAATTGTTCGCCGACACCGCGTACCCGACATCCGCCGTACCGGTGCCGCTCGCGTTAGAAACCAGCTTGATCCAGCCGCTATTGGAAACTGCTGCGTAGTTGCAGCTTGTGGCAACGTTCACGCTGTATGTTCCGGCGATGGCGGAAACGTTGGCGTTCGCGGGCGTCAGCGTTTGGCCGCAAACGGTTGGTTCCTGACTCACGCTTACGATTTGGTTGGCGATGGTGATGGTGCCGATCCGGACCTGCGACGTCGGATTTGCGGCAACGGCATAGGAAACGATCCCCTGCGCGGTGCCGCTGGAGTTGGAGAGCACGATCCAGCTTGGGGCTGCCGACGCATTCCAGTTGCAACTATCCGGCGCCATGATGTTGATACTTCCTTGCGCTCCGGTTGAAGGTATCTGAATGCTGAGCGGGTTGGCCGTAACTGAACAAGCGAGACCCGTCTGAGTAATCGTGAACGCCTGCGAGGCGACGAGAATAGTGCCGATTCGGGTGGCCGCCGTCTGGTTCGACGAAACCGTAAACGTCACGGTTCCATTTCCCGTGCTCGAGACCGGACCGCCAATCGAGATCCAGTTGTAAGCCGTGCTGGGCGACCAAGCACAGGTGGACGCAACGGTAAAGCTGCTGGTCCCGCCGCCCGCGAAGAAATTCGCGGATGGGGCCGACAAAGCATACGAGCAAGGCTGTCCACCGGGTTGATAGACGGTGAACGAGGAGTTGCCCACCATGATGGCTCCCGAACGCCCGGTAGCCGCGTGGTTCGGCTGCACGATGTAACCGATGGTGCCATTTCCCGTTCCCGACGGGCCGGTAGTTACGGTAAGGAAATCCGGATTGGCGCTCGAGGCTGTCCAGGCGCAAGTAGTGGAACTGGCAGTCACGGTGAAGGTTCCCGTGGCGCCCGCTGCCGGATCCGCTTGAATACTGAACGGGTTCAGAGTAAAGGTGCAGGCGGCTTGCTGGGTGACGGTGAACGTCTGCGTGCCGATCGTGATGCTGCCGGTGCGGGATGCTCCGGTGCTATTCGCCGCAGCGCTGTATTGTGCAGTTCCGTTCCCGAGGCCACTCCCGGACACAGTGAGCCAGTCAGAGTTTGAGGACGGCGTCCATAAACATGCCGTGACAATATTGATGGTGCCGCTGCCTCCGCCGGGCGGGACCGACACAGAAGCGGGCATCAAGGTGTAGCTACACGGGGCGGCAGCCTGCGTCACGTTGAACGTGATGTTCGCGATCGTCAGGGAGCCGGTTCGGGTCGCTGGCGTGTTGTTCTGGGTGACCGTAAATCCGACCGTTCCATTGCCGGTTCCCGTTTGGCCGAACGAAATTGTGATCCAACTTGTGTTGCTGCGCGAGGTCCACGCGCAATTCGATGCGCTTGCGGTTACGATCACGGTGGAGTCGTTGCTGCTGGTGCCGAAGCTGGCGCTGGTTGGCGAAAGCTGGAAGGTACACTGCGCGAGAATGGGGCTTGCGGTCAGAGCGAGTAGAGCCGTCAAGCGAAAACACTGAGGAAAAAACATCGTGAGGGTGCTTGCCTATTGTAAAACACGGCCCCGGACGTTAGGTTGCTTCGGTGAGTGTGGGGTCGGCACCTTTCCAAGTGACGTCTGCGGTCGGGCCGTAGATGGAGGGTACCGGTTTTTCCATCAGCCGTAGATAGACCGTGAGCTGCGTTCGGTGATGGGCCGAGTGCAGCACGCGACGCCAGAATATCCAGATCCGCTCGCGGGTGACATCAAAAAAGCGGACCTGTTCCAGCCACCATTCTTGGTCCCGAGATGCGATGAAGGCCATGCGTCGAGCGGCTAATTGGGTCAGGCGCTTCGCGTGCGACTCCGGCGTGGAAATTTCGCTCATGATTTCGGAGGGCGGCAGCTCGGGGACGCCCAAAAATTCGCCAAAGAAGCGCCGTTCGGATAGGAGCTGATGCTTGAGAATTTCGGCGACCGTGGCTGACTTGGGGTGTGGCTTGTAAGACATGTCTTCGGCGGAGAACTTGCGCCAGATTGACGCAGTTTTCTCCGTTTCGCTAACGTACGTGTCGAGCAGATGCTGGAACATCGCATCGGTGGCCTGGGGCGGCGTCATGGACTCCATGGTACCTGCGAAAATCGATGCATGTTCGTACGCGCCCTGGCATGCTTTTCGCTGTTGACGCTTCTCCTTGCCGCCGATCCCATTGCATTGATCGTCGACACCGATGCCGGCAGCGACGATCTGATGGCCATTGCATTCCTGCTCACCCGCCCGGACGTGCGGATTGAAGCGGTTACTATCTCGAACGGGTTGGCTCATGTGCCGAAGGGTGCCGCGAATGTCTTACGATTGCTGGCGCTCGCTGGACACTCCGATATCCCGGTGTACCTTGGCAGCGTCACGCCGCTTCGCAAGGCAGCCGAATTTCCCGCTGAGTGGCGGCGGGTGTCTGACGAGCTTCCGGGAGTCCACTTGCCCAATGCTGGGCGTGCGCCCGAAACTATGGGCGCGGCTGACTTCCTGGTGCGGCGCTTGCGAGCCGGAGCCAGCCGTGCTCATGATTTCGGAGGGCGGCAGCTCGGGGACGCCCAAAAATTCGCCAAAGAAGCGCCGTTCGGATAGGAGCTGATGCTTGAGAATTTCGGCGACCGTGGCTGACT
>JANXQZ010000389.1 GCA_025353235.1 Bryobacterales bacterium | reverse complement strand
AGCGACGCCCGCACTCGTGGTGGCAATGGCCTTGGCCCCGCAACTCTCGATGGCGACCGCGCTTCCCGCATCCCAGGCATTCGGGAGGACCAAAATAGGAGCCCCCTGATGCAGGCTTCTGAACTCGTTGGCATGGCTCTGTTGCGATGTGTTCATAAATTCAATTGTGGAGCCTCATGCTGCAAGAGCCAGCGCTTTCGTTCCAGCCCTCCGCCATAGCCGGTGAGGGATGCATTCGCGCCAATTACCCGATGACACGGAACCACAATACTGACGGGATTCGCCCCATTGGCCAACCCAACCGCGCGAGCCGCCCCTGGCTTTCCGATCCGGACTGCAAGCCCTCCATAGGATTGGGTTTGGCCGGGACCGATGTCGCGGAGAGCGGTCCAGACCGCTCGCTGAAAGGGGGTGCCGGCAGTCTCCACTTCCAGGTGCCGAATGACCGATAGCTCGCCTGCCATGTAGGCATTCAGCGCGGATGTATGACCTCCTGGATCCCGAGCGGCTTCGAGCTGGTAGCCGTCCGAATAATGGCGGCCTAACGACGCGTGCATGCGCGCTTCGTGGTCATCCCAGTCGATCGCGCGCAGGCGGCCTGCTTCGTCGGACACGATCAGCAGCAATCCAATGGGAGTAGGGGTTTTGTCAATTAGGAAGCGATGCATAGTTGGACCACAGGTGCTGAGCTGCGTAGGCCCGCCACGGACGCCAAGGCTCGGCCAGGCGGAGTAGTTCGGATGGTGATAAGCTCCGGCCGAACTCTCGCGAGGCACTGTGCAGCAAGACGAGATCGGAGGCTGGGAAGGCGTCAGGCTCTCGCAGCGCGCGCAGAGCGATGTACTGGGCTGTCCACTCGCCCACGCCGGGCAGCGCCCGAAAGCGCGTGACCGCTTCGTCGAGAGATCCTCCGCGCGTAAAGAAACCAGGATCGGATGCGGCGGCTGTGGCGAGGGAATTCAAAGCCGCCGCCCGCGAGCGCGGAATGCCGATGGTTGCCAAGTCCGCCTCGGCAAGCTTCTCAGCAGTAGGGAATGCACGGGACAGTTGCGGGTGGCTGGTTAGGACAGGCTCGCCGAATTTCGCGGCTAAGCGTCCAGCCAGCAGACGAGCGCCTTGCACGGTGACTTGCTGACCTAGGATCGCTCGAACTCCGAGCTCAAATCCGTCCCATCCGCCTGGGGTCCGCAAGCCGGGCCTCAGCGCCACAAGGCGTGCGAAGATCGGGTTGGCCGCGAGGTGGCGCCCGATGATTTCTATATCAGCTCCCGTATCGAAGACTCTGCGCACGCGGCGAACAATGTCCGAGAGAGCACGCACGCAAGGAAATTGGACGTGAACAATCAGCTGGCGCCGGACCGGATCCTGCGTCACGTGCAGCATTCCTTGAAGCCCCTCATGCTGGACGGTTCGCCGGTAGCTTGCATGCTCCGCAACCTCTACGCCGGGGATGGCGCGTGCCGCGAGAAATTTCAAGATCGAGTCCCAATCGTAGGGCAGGGAATAGCCGATGCGCAGAGTGACAGCTCCGTGGGAGGTTGCAGGCAAGTCTTCCTTCTGAGTCCGGCGCAACTCTCGCGGGGGACGGCCATAGAGCTTTTGAAAAGTGGCGTTGAATCGGCGGATGCTGCCATACCCGGCAGCCATGGCCACTTCCGTCATGGGCAAGCGGGTGTCGTGAAGCAGCTGTTTCGCAAACAGAAAGCGCCGCGTTTGTGCGACGGCCACGGGAGATGCGCCGAGATGCTGAAGGAAGAGCCTCCGCAGTTGACGCTCGCCAATTCCCAGGCGGCTGGCGAACGTTTCGACGCAGCTGCCATCGCCGTCCAAGCCACCCTCGGCGAGCAGATCCAGCGCCCGGATGACCGTGTTCGACGTGCCGCGCGATGCGGCTAGGTCGGGGGCGATTTCCGGTCGGCAAAGCAGGCAGGGCCGGAATCCAGCGGCTTGCGCGGCTGAGGCGGATTGATAAAAAGAGCAGTTGTTTGGCTTGGGAGTTTTGGCTGGACAGATCGGGCGACAGTATATGCCTGTGGTCCGTACGCCCATGAAGAACCGTCCATCGAAGCGCGGGTCGCGGGTTTGCATGGCGCGGAAACAGGCTTCTCGGTCGAGCTCGAACACACTTCTATGATGCGGTAATCGCGGGAGGCTTACTCGCCGTTTTCGGACGTGCTCATTTTTGGGGATTCGCTGGGGAACAGAATGAAATTTAAGGAATCGAGTTAGGTGGTGCGCCCGGCATGACTCGAACATGCGACCTTCTGGTTCGTAGCCAGACGCTCTATCCAGCTGAGCTACGGGCGCAACTTTTCCAGTATACCATCCGGCATCGCGCCCTGAAATCGGGTATAGTTCTCAAGGATGCCGTCTCCCGAACAAGAGCGCATGGACGCGATCTCGGCCGCCTTGGCCCGGATCGTCCAGCAGCAGGGAAAATTCGAGGAACGCCTCGAACGAGTCGAGTCGGTGCTCCGCCTTGCAGCGTCTCCCGCCCTGGTGCCGCCTCCAGTCTCCACGCCGCCCGCTGTCCTTCCTCCTCCATTACCCGAGATCCCGCCGCAATCGCAGGGAATGGAAACGAGCATCGGCCTCACGCTGATCAATCGAGTCGGCGTAGTGACGCTGGTGCTAGGCATCGGTTTTCTCTTCAGATTAGCCATCGATAACAATCTGATTGGTGCGGCAGGCCGGGTCGAGTTGGGCATCCTGGCAGGACTGCTCGCCATCGGCGGAGCGGAACTCTTGTGGAGGCGAGGACAAGCCATCTTCTCGCAAGGCATAACCGCAGTCGGCATTTCGATTCTATACTTGGCAATCTTCTCGGCCTTCGGCTTTTACCATCTGGTCCCGCAAGGGTTGGCATTTGTCGGGATGGCGCTGACTACTCTCCTGGCCGGGGCGCTTGCGCTTCGCTACAACTCGATCGCAATTGCGGCACTCGGCCTCTTCGGAGGATTTCTCACGCCCATGATGCTCAGCACCGGCGAGAACCATCCCTGGTTCCTGTTCGGCTATGTTCTGCTTCTGGATCTCGGAGCTTTGGCGCTTGTCAAAGTGAAAGCCTGGAAACTGCTTGAGAGTTTAAGTTTTGCTGGCACGGTCTTAATCTATGCCGGGTGGTTCGAGCACTTTCACAGTCAGGATCGTTTCACGGCAGCGGTTTGGGTAGTCTTGTTTCACGGGCTTTTTGCCGCCGCAACCAGCTTGCAGCCGATCTTTCTTATTTCCCAGTTTCTCACCGCCGGAGCGCTCGCGTTCATATGGGTTGGAGATCCAAGAACATATTTCATGCTTGCTGTGTTGGTGGCGGTCGGCGGACTTGCAGTGGCCGATTTGCGGCGTCACTGGAAGTTCGCGGCTAACGTCGCGTTCATCTCGTTCTGGATCTGGTCTGGCATATTTGCCGCAGGCATAGAAACTCCCAAGCCGACCGGGGCGCTCGTTCTCGGGTTAACCTGCGGCTTTTTGCTTTTTCTCGCGTGGACGCCGTGGTGGATCCTAGTACGGCGTGAGCGAGCCCGCAGCCAGGATCTCGCGATGCTCGCGCTAAACGGCATGGCGTACTTTGGCGCATCGTATTACCTGCTGAACCCGGAACACCACAGCTGGATGGGCTTGTTCGCGGTAGCGCTCGCAGGCATCCACTTGGCGCTGGCTTATGAACTTTGGGATCAGCCCACGCCCGCTCTGTTGGCGATTGGAGTGGCGCTCTCCCTTCTCACACTCGCCGTCCCGATTCAATTCACTGCGTGGCGGATCACGATGGCGTGGTCGCTTGAGGCCGCAGCGTTAATTTGGATCGGAGCGAGAGTCGCGAACAGGCGCCTGACGCAGGCCGGAACCGCCATTTTCGTGTTGGTGATGTGTCGGCTGCTCTTGGTCGATGCTTGGATCTACCCTACCGTAAACGAGTATGCCGCTCTCATAAACGCTCGATTTCTAACGTTCCTCATCGCAACGGTCTGCTTGTGGCTGGCTGCCCGCTGGGTCGAGCGGCCCGTGGAACTGCGGCTCATCTGCTACTTTAGCGGCCACTTCCTGCTGCTGTGGACTCTAACGCAGGAAATGCTGGGCTGGGCCGGACGCTCAGCATCTCCAAATAATCTGATCAGCGTCGAGACAATCTCCATCTCCATACTGTATGCCGTGTATGCGGTGGCTCTGGTCAGCTTGGGGGTTGGCACGCGCACGGCGGTGAACCGGATTGCGGGCCTGGGATTGATCGGGGTGGTGGTGCTGAAGCTGTATTTGTTCGACGTTTGGCAGTTGAGCCGGGTGTATCGCACACTGGCGTTCGTCGCGCTGGGCGTGTTGCTGCTCTCCACTTCGTTCCTTTATTCACGGTTTCGCGCACTGATTTCCCGATTGTATAGTGATGAGTGATGTGGGCCTCGGCAGCTTTGGAAGCCGCCTGGGAAAGGCGGCTGCAGCCAGATTGGCTGCCCCACAAAGCAGCCTAGAAGAAATCAGGATTATGTAGTATAAAACAGCACGGCCTCGTAGCGGATTCCTAAGTCTTGCGGGCAACACAAATATACCCGAGAGTAAAATTGCGCTCTTTATCCAAAAAGTCCAAATACGGAACTAGCAGCGCCGGAGGCACCAGAAACAAGGCAGCGAGCGGGAGCAGCGGACCCCTAAAAAACTGAAGCCCGTTGAACAGTCTCCGCGATAGAAGCCGAAAATATCCGCCCACAGGCTCAATCGAAAAGTCTCGAAATCCCGCCTTCTCCAGCAAATGCGCCACTCCATGACGCGTATACCGAAAATAATCGTGCGGAGATTGATGCACCTCCCACTCATGGGGCACGATCAGAAGCAGTTGCCCGCCTGCTTTCAGCACTCGGTGGATCTCCCCAATGGCAGCAGCAGGCTCGCGGACATGTTCCAGCGTAACCACGTTCAGGCAAGCATCGAAAACTCCGCTCTGAAACGGTAACGCGGTCAGATCGCCGATGGCGTCCAGCTTTCCGTAGTTCCAGGCCGGATCGCCCACGGCCAGATCCACTGCCAGGTAACGCTGTCCCGAGAAAAACGAAGCATGCGCACTCTCGCCGGCGCCGGCATCGAGCACGAGAGCGCCGGCTTTCAAATCACGAGCGAAGGCAGCGACGCTGTCCTCAATGGCGGCTTCGAAGTGCAGCACATGCCGCCGCAAAAAAGCGGGCAGCCGCCGTTGTAAGCCGGGATGCCACACCCTCGGCTACTTCCTTTTCGCTTCCAGCATGATAGTGGATCCCGCGCCGCACGCGGCTTCGAAAATCGTGAATGGCAAAGCGCCCACTACCAGACCAAAGTACAGGGCGTCTTTGAGCGCCTTCATCCCCAGCGATTCTTTGATCCCGCGCACCCGGCGAGCCATGGGATCGAGATGGGGAGCAACGCTGGAGGCAAATCCGGCGGGATTGTCGCGCAGCGAGAAATGCTTGCGGCGGATCACTTCAAAACCGCAATATTCCAGCAGGCTCTCCATATCTTTTTGCCGGTAGTCGATCAAATGGCGAGGCACATCCACGCCGTTCCAGTACTCGCCAAACAGGAGAAATTGCCAACTGGAAGCATTCGGGATTTGCACGATCAGACGGCCGTTCGGCCGAAGCAGAGCTCGTGCGGACTGCAGGTAACCTACCGGATCGTGCAGATGTTCCAGCACATGAAACATGGTGACAACCGCGCAGCTTTCGTTCACCACCGGGGAACTAGACAGATTGCCGCAGACCACCGCCACATGGTTCGTTTCCCACGCCAGTTTGGCCGCCTTCGCAGAGGTTTCCAGACCGAGGACCGGCAACCCTGATTCGCGCATCATCCGCAGAAAGAGTCCGCCTCCGCAGCCTACGTCCAGCAGCAAACCGCTTTCGCCCGATTCGCGCATGGCTCGCATCACGAAGTTGACGTGATCCCTGAGCACGAAGCGCCGGTAGGACTGTTCCAAACGGCCAAGCGTGGTTTGTGCGGGCTCATACCAGTAGGTTTCGGGATAATACCGAGGCAGTTCCTCCGGGGTGGGGCGAGGTTCCAGGCGAATGAGCCGACATGCCTTGCACTCGACGATCAGAAAATTCTTCGGGGTGGTGTGGTAGAGCCGATCGGTGCCATGAAAAAGGGTTCGAACGCCAGCATCGCCGCACCCCGGACAGCGGCCCACTTTCAGCCCGCTCGCGTCCGCTTGCGGAGCTTTTAGATCGCCTGTTCTGTCAACTCTTTTAGCGAGATCCGATGCGACAACAACAGGCGCCGGAGTTGCGAGGGCGACAGGCGCCGGATCTGGCTCAGCTCTCGGCGCTTCTTCAACATGCGCGGCAACAGCGGGAATGCCGACAGGTCCGCTCTTAGGAGCGCCGTTGCTACTTGGAGCTTGCCCCGGAGGCCGGGATGGCGGCTGACTTCGCCCCGTCCCCGCGCCGCCGCCAGCAGCCCCGCTCCCAACCGGACCAGGTAATACGCGCCGTTTAGCCAAAGCAGGCTCCACGGAAAAAGCTTAGCCGCCAGCAGGATGCGGTTTCGCTCGATAAGCTCCAATCGGCGGGTGGAGCGAAGCCCGAGCGTGGTGCCGCGATGGTGGCGGACCACCGCCGTCGGAATATAGAGGCAATTCCAACCGGCAATCCGGGCGCGCAATCCCAACTCTGCATCGTCAGCGTAGGCAAAAAAATCCTCATCAAATAGTCCGATGCGGTCCAGCATCTGTCGCCGGTACATGGCGGCGCATCCGTCCGGCCACAGAACTTCTTCCACTTGGTCATACTGGCCCCTATCAATCTGGCCAGATCCCCGACCGCGATTCTGCCCGTCCGGGTAGATCAGATGACCAACTTTATCGATCCGCCTCGGATCCTCGTAGACCAGGATCTTCGAAGCGGCCATGCCAACGTCCGGTCTATCCTGGAACGCGCTGGTCAAGGCGGATAGCCACTGCGAGTCAGCTTCCGCGTCATTGTTCAAAAGAGCGACAAACTCGCTTTCAGAAGCCGCGATCCCCTGGTTGTTAGCGGCGCAAAAGCCTCGGTTTTCCGAATTGCAGATTACGCTGAGCCGAAACGCGGCCATATCGGCAAATTCGCTTCGAGCCATGCCAACCGAATCGTCTTCCGATCCATTATCCACCAGGAGAACTTCAAATCGGCGGTCAACTCTTTGAGCCCCCAGCGAAAGTAAGCTGGCGCGCAGAAGATCGCGGCGATTCCAGTTCACGACGATAACCGCAATGCTCCCGCTTCGATTGCGGCTCGGTTCTTCCATAGACCTCTAACGTCCCGACCGGAGCGCTCACCGTGCGAGTGCCTCCCCGTCGACTGTAGTATTATAACCGTTAGTGCGCTTTTAGTTTACCAAGCCGCTCTTGAGTACTGCTATGCCCTCTGTTGGTGAAAAACTTCGCAGCGCGCGACTGGACAAGGGCCTGGATGCCAGCCAAGTGGCTTCGGACACTAAGATCAGCCGGAGGTACATCGAAGCGATTGAGAACGACGACCGGCAAAGTCTGCCAGGCGGCTTTTTTTACAAGAATTTCGTCCAGCAGTATGCTGCGTATCTGGGCATGAACCTCACGGAACTGCTATCCGAGGTAGAGCGGATCGTCAGCGCTGACCGGGAGCCCGCCCTTCCTGGACAAGCGTCAGACCCCGGAGTCAAGCAGTTTAGGCCTCCTCCGATGAACGTTGGTGGAAAGGCCGCGGGCCATCGCATTAGTTATTCGCTGGGTCTGCTGGTGGCTGTGGTTCTGGGGTGCTCGGGCTTTTATGCCTGGTGGCACAATTCTCAAGTTCTGGCTAATGCGGTCTCGCAAGTCAGCGGCGCGTTGGACCCTAAGGCCGGAGATCCCAAGCCGACCCCGGTGTCCCCCACTCCGAAGCAAGCTAAATCGGAACCGGCTCCGCATGAAGCGAAAACCATCGTGCCTGTTGAGCCTGCCTCCCCTGGCGCTGTGCCCGAGACGGAACCGAATCGCTCTGCGCCGGTGGATGCAGACCAGCTCCAGATCGAAGTGGCGGCTACGGAACAGACTTGGCTTTCGATTGCCCCGGACGGGAAACAGGTATTTTCGGGCGTGCTGCAGCCTGCGGAAGTGAAGACGGTGGCCGCTCGCGAAACGGCGCGCATCCGCGTTGGCAATGCGGGCGGATTGGAAGTGCGGCTCAACGGAAAATCGGTTGGCAAGATTGGCCCGGAAGGGCAGGTTCGCACAGTGATCATCGATCGGTCGGGCGTCCAGATTCTAGAGCCGAAGCCTGTCGTGCCTACAACCCCGGCGGATGGGCCGGTGTTAAATGATCGCGCTCCGGTTGCGCCGGCGCTCAATCAGCAGTAACTCGCGCCTGCGTCGCAGCTTAACCTTGTCGTCAACCTTTCGCCAAAATTTCCAGAAGTAATCGAAGGCCGAGATCACGCTAAAAATCATCGCGCCCCAAATGCAGATATTCGCAATCCCCGCTACTTCAGGCCAACGAATGCTCAGCAGCACCAGGCCGATCCCGGCTACCTGGGAGATCATTTTGGTCTTTCCCAAATCGCTGGCCTGGATCGTATAACCTTCAGCCGCCGCAATTCCTCGCAGCCCCGTAACGGCAAACTCCCGCGCAACAATCAGGATCACGATCCAGGCCGGCACGCGATGAATTTGGACTAGCGCAATCAGCGCGGCAGAGATCAGCAGCTTGTCCGCAATGGGATCGAGCAGGGTTCCCACAGTTGTGATTTGGCCCCACTTCCGCGCCAGATATCCGTCCAATAGATCTGTCGCGGCTGCGGCGAGGAATATGGTCAAAGCGAACAGGTCGTTCGTTAGCCAGACTTCCCCGTTCCAGTGAATGGACAAATCCTGCTGCACCAGAGCCGCTACCAGCAGCGGCACGAAGAAGATGCGAAGCAGAGTGAGCGCGTTGGGCAGATTCATCCCACAACCTGAAGCCAGAATATCATTCGCTGCCGAAGAGCCCCGAAATTTCGGCCTTCAGTCTTCCTTGCGCGATTCGAATATCGATGCTGCTCCCAGGGGGTGCTTGCTCCGCCGATTTTACGATTTGATTCTGTTCGTTGGACACGATGGCATAACCCCGGTCGAGTATCTTGAGCGGACTCAATTGGGTGAGATGGGCGGTGAGCGGATCCAGTCGGCGATGGTCACGCGTTAAACGGAGTTGCATCCGTTGTAGGGCTGCTGCGTCGGCTGTCTCCAGTCGTCTCCGAGCGTTTGCGAAG
>JANXQZ010000386.1 GCA_025353235.1 Bryobacterales bacterium | reverse complement strand
CTCGCATAAACCCAACCTCGCCGACGCTGAAGGGCGGGAAGTTGTAATGCAGCATGAAGCGTTTCGAGGTTTCGGCGGCATCGAACATTTCGATCCGCTGCTCGTCCTCTTTCGTGCCCAGAGTGGCGGTAACCAGCGCCTGCGTCTCGCCGCGTGTGAACAGCGCCGAACCGTGGGTCCGGGGCAGCACGCCGACCTCGCAGTCGATATTGCGGACTTCGTTGAAAGCCCGGCCATCCGGACGTCGACGCGCACTCAGCATTTCGTCGCGGAAGATGCGCTCCTTGAGAGCCTCGAAGATCTTGCCTGCAACGTCTTTATGCTCCTCGCCAAGCGTCTCGGCCGCCTTCTTCTTTAGGTCGTGGATTCGGTGATAACTGTCGAGCTTTTTGTATTTCTTGGTGTCGAGGGCATCGGTAAGATCGGCGCGAAGTCCGGTCTCGAGCTTCGCGTACAGCTCTTTATTCATCTCCGCGCCTTTATATTCGCGCTTTGTCTTGCCGATTTTGCCTTGCAACTCCCGAATGCCGCCCACGATTTTGGCGCAGCACTTGTGGCCGTACTCGATTGCGGCCAGAATTTCTTCCTCGCTCGCTTCCTGGGCCCCTGCTTCCACCATCACGATGCCTTCTTCAGTGCCCGCCACAACGATGTTCAGCTTGGCTCCGCGAGTCTCCGTGTAATTCGGCTGGGCAACCAGTTTGCCGTCAACCGAACCGACCCGCACTGCGCCAAGCAAGTGATGGAAGGGAATTTCGGAAATGGCAAGCGCAGCGCCTGCGCCAATGATCGCAAGAGTGCTGGGATCGCATTCCGGATCAGCCGAAAGCACCATCGCGATTACCTGTGTCTCGTGGCTGTAGCCTTCCGGGAACAGAGGCCGGATCGGGCGGTCAATCAAACGGCTGGTAAGAATCTCTTTTTCGGAGGGGCGTCCTTCCCTCTTAATGAAGCCGCCCGGAAACTTTCCAGCGGCGTAAGTATACTCGCGGTAATCTACCGTGAGGGGGAAAAAACTAGCCCCAACCTTGGGCTCCTCGTTGGAAACCGCCGTGACCAGCACGACGGAATCTCCTGAGCGAACGATAACCGCACCGTTCGCCTGCTTAGCAATCTTGCCTGTTTCAAGGGTGATTTTGCGACCGTCCAGGTCGACTTCTACGGAATGAACCATCTTATGTCCTTTACTCCAGACGGAACTTTCCGTTCCGTCCGCAAAGGATTAAGAGGAGACTGGAGCGATAGAACTGGAAGGGAGCCGCCCACCAAGGCGGTTTGCCGTACCAAACCCAAGCTGCGTAGCGCCTAGCGGCGAATACCTAAGGTTTGGATCAGGTTCTTGTATCTGTCCGGGTTCCGGCTTTTCAGGTATTTCAAGAGACGACGCCGTTGTGCCACCATCAGCAGCAATCCGCGCCGCGAGTGATGGTCCTTCTGATGCGTCTTGAAATGATCGTTGAGCTGTAAAATACGATGGCTCAGAATCGCTACCTGAACTTCTGGCGACCCAACATCCGTCTTGTGGATCCGGTGCTTCGCTACGATGCCCGTTTTAACTTCAGCCGCCAGTGCCATGCTCGAAAAAATACTCCTCGTCTTAACTTAATCTCTTTTTATACTTTTTCAGAATAACATACGCCGGACTTGTGCGTCGGCGAATAAATTCTCAAGCTGAGCCGTGACCGTGAGGGAGCGGATGCCGGAGAGTGTCGATCTTACTGGCGCGCCGCATAGACAATTTCAGAGCTTTGCGGATCCGGCAAGTTCACGAGTACGCCATCGGTCAACAATTGCTGCCCGGTCATGCTCAGCGTTCGAGAGTCGTTTTGGAAGTGCACTTGGTACACTCGAGCCGCTGTGAGCCCTCTCAGTTTGAGCAGGAACGTATCGGCAGTGCCGCCTTCGCGCGTCACAATCGATACTGCGTTCAACCCGAGGTACACGCTCTCAATCGCGTCGATCCTGCCCGGTCCTGGGGCGGCGGTGAGATGGAAAACTTTGCCTTCGCGTATGTCGCCGCGAGACTGCTTGTATGCCCCAATCTCCCACGAGGCGAAGGAAAGCTGGTCCGATGTCATTTGGTCCAATTGATTCATCAAATGCCACGGCCCGCCGAACATGTAGCTCTGAGTATTGTATGTGGACGACGGGACCTCTGGCGAATATCTGTCAGCGAAGCGAGGAGGAAAAGGATACGTGGCCCCGAACACGCCTTGTCGAGAACCTAGCGCGCCGGAAGCGTCATTGGTGATGGACGTGACATAGTTTTGCACCATCTTGAACGTCATCATGTTGCCGCCGTTCTCGCAATTTTCCCAGGAGACGTCCGGGCGCTGGCGAAGCACCTCCTCCACTACGGAATCAATCCCTTCTACCGAGTTCGCATAGTTGCTGTCCGCCGCATCGTGCGTATGCGTGGTCTTATTGCAAGTCTTAACCATGTTTTCGCCGTCTTGCAGAATCCAGTCCACGCTGTATTCGTCGATTACGCGAACAATCTCATTCACCACCCAGTTTTTCACCGGGGCGTGCGCGAGGCACAAGGAGAGTGATCCGAAGTAGTGATCGCTCTCCGATGACGTCCAGTCAGGATTTACTTGCAGGATTGGCGAATTGGGAGACGCCTCGGCGGGAGTCAGGTGCACGCCGAACTTCATCCCCAGCGCATGCACATAATCGGCAAACGCCTTGAGGCCGTTCGGAAATTTGGCCGGGTCGGCGTGCCAGTCCCCGATCTGCTTGGCCCACCCCAAATCCACGATGAGGAGTTCTACTCCGAGGTCGGCCGCGATTTGCGCGTTTCGTCTCAGGATGGTTTCGTCGAATTGTTCTTGAAATCCCCAAGAATCCCAGCTCATATACGGGAAGCGCTGGAGATCCGGAGCGGGCTTGGCGAGAGCGGCTTCCACGAATCGCTGCGTCCGATAGCCAGCCTCGTCCCAATCGCCTTGATAAAAGCCGATAAAGCCGGCTGGCACATAGAAACTGCCTCCTGGCGGGACAGGGTGATGCAAACTGTCGATTGGGACGCTGAAGGCAAGTTGAGCTTCGGCCTCAGATTGACGCACGGTCGCGCCGCTGCGCCCGTTGAATTCCCATCCGGCGAAGATGCCGCGATTCGCCGAATCGCGCAGGGCCACCCAGGAGACCTGATTTCCATGCGCGCCAGAGTTGATGGTTAGTGGCGTGCCATCTGAATTCAAGGTTGATTGCGTGGTCTGAAAGTCCAGGTCCCGAGACGCTATCACCCACTGATTCACCACGAATGCCCGGAATGGAGACCCAGCCTCGGAGAACGTCAGCGGCAGCATGTCGGCTGAAGTAATGGCGACGGGGCTAGACGAGATATTCTTGATCACGCTTCGAATGCGGACGACCGGCTGGCCCACGAACAAGTCGAAGTTTACTTGTACTTGAATGGCGCCGCTAGCAGCCTGGAGCAGGATCACTTGGCGCATGCCATTGCGACTGGTGGTCTCCGTGTGCTGTTCCACTAGCGAGTACTGGGTGCTGCCGTCAAACGTTTGATTGTCGACCGAGAATCGGAGCGGCGACGAAACCGAATTGGCGGGCGCCTGCCAAAGCTTGCCGGGTAGACCGGCCTGAACGAGTTGAAAAATTCCCGCAGGGGTCAGCTCTACAACGGCAGAGACCACTCCGTTCGCCAGAGTCCAGCGGTTCTGAGACTGGTCGTAATCGTACTTAAAGGCCTGCTCGGCCTGTGAGATGGATATAAGCGCGAGTAATGTTAGAAAAACTTTTATCATCTCAATGCAAGTCAAAACCGATTGCGAATACTTAGTCTCGCTAATCGCTCTGCAACTCTAGTGAATAGACAAAGGTTTTTATTTCAAGAAAATGCCACACGAGCATTTCTAAGTTGTACAGGTTACACTGGGTGCTGCTCAGCTAATATTTGGGAACGCTCGGGTCAACCTTATCGCTCCAAGCGAGAATGCCGCCCTTCATATTCCGCAGCTTGCGAAACCCTGATTGCTTCAAGAATTCGATTGCTTTCGCGCTGCGTGCGCCGCTCTTGCAGTGAGCAACGATTTCATCAGCCGGGTTCAACTCCTGAAGTCGTTTCGGCAGCTCGCCGAGCGGGATCAGCTTCGCATAGGGGATGCGGCAAATCTGATACTCGTGCGGCTCGCGCACATCGATTAAGACGAATGAATCGTGCCGGTCGATCTTGGCCTTAACCTCTACTGGATCGATATCGCCTTCCACAAACGCTGGCTCTGCCGTTTGATGGGGAACCCCGCAGAACTGCTGATAATCGATCAGCTCGCGAATGGTCGGGTGATCCCCGCAAATTGGGCACTCGGGGTTCCTGCGCAGTTTCAGTTCGCGAAATTTCATGTCGAGCGCATCGTAAAGCAATAGCCGCCCCACTAAAGGTTTGCCAATCCCGAGGATCAGCTTGACGGTTTCCGTAGCTTGAATTAGACCGATGGTGCCTGGCAAGATCCCCAGCACTCCGCCCTCGGCGCAGCTTGGGACCAGACCGGGAGGCGGCGGTTCGGGATACAGGCACCGATAGCAGGGTCCGTCCTCGTAAGCGAACACGGTGGCTTGGCCTTCGAAACGAAAAATGGAGCCGTACACGTTCGGCTTGCCCAGCAAAACGCAGGCGTCGTTAACCAAGTACCGGGTGGGGAAATTGTCGGTGCCGTCCACAACGATGTCGTAGTCCTTCAAGATATCGAGCGCGTTCTCGCTGGTGAGCGCCACTTCATGTCGATCGATTTGCAAGAAAGGGTTGATATCGAGCATTGACTCAGCAGCGGAGTCGAGCTTCTTGCGTCCGACGTCCTTCGTCCCGTGAATAACCTGCCGCTGCAAATTGCTGTAGTCCACCACATCGAAATCCACTAGCCCGATTCGCCCCACGCCAGCCGCAGCCAGATACAGCCCGAGCGGCGCGCCAAGTCCGCCAGTTCCAATCAGACAGACCTTCGCACTTTTCAGCTTGAGCTGGCCTTCCATGCCCACTTCTGGCATGATCAGATGACGGCTATACCGCAGGATTTCTTCCTTGCTTAACAGCACCGGAGGCTCCGCCACTCCAGCCGTCCCGCCCGCAATACTCGGAACGATCGAGATAGTATCGCTGTCCTTCACCGGAGTGGCGTCTTTTTCCAGATACCGGATATCTTCGTCGTTCACGTACACGTTTACGAAACTGCGCAACTTGCCAGCATCGTTGTACAGATGACGGCGGAGGTCGCTGTACTGAGACGTGAGCGCCCCGAGCGCTTCCCCCACGGTGGCACCGCTCAGTTCCACGGAGTCCTTCTGCTCGACGAATTGGCGCAGGGGAGTCGGTATCAAAATCTTAGCCATAAATCAGTTCTTCCTTGGGAGCTTCGGTCTGGTCAAAATCCGGCCGATAGCTGTTGGCGTGATCGAAGCTGCCTTTCTTTATCGAGAGTACGACATACGAAAACCAGGGGCAGGAATGCTCCAGATCCCGCTTCGAAAAATACGCGTCGCAATCGGGGTGCGAATGAAAAATGCCAATGACCCCCATTCCTTCGCGACGCGCCTGATCGTCCGTGCGCCGAAGATCTTCCGGGTCAATCGTGAAGAAATCTTCCTGCGCACCCGTGAATGCGTTTGGCAGAGGAACGGCTTGTGTGACGGTGCCGCCGACGCCGATCATCACGCCGCAGCCTTCTTTCGGGTAGGTTTGCCGCACATGAGAAACCATGATTTCCCAGGCGTCTTTTTCGATCTTAATCATTCCAGAATAGTTCGCTTAAATACTTTTCCGCGCCATCGCAGAGGATGGTGACGATGACGCCTTTCTGGCCCGCTTCTACGAGTCGGAGCCCGACCATTCTCGCGGCCACAAGATTGGCTCCAGCCGAAATGCCAACCAGAAGAGCCTCCTCGCGGGCCATGCGGCGCGTCATCTCATAAGCGTCGTCCGTGTCGATCCACACGTTCTCGTCTGCCAAACCAGCATCGTAAATGCCAGGCACGATGGCCGTTGGCATGTGCTTCAAGCCTTCCAAACCGTGGAACCCGGAATTCGGCTGGGCCGAAATGCATTTCACTTGCGGCATATCGCGGCGCAAACGGCGAGTGGTGCCCATGAACGTTCCGCTGGTCCCCATGGCTGAAACAAAGTGCGTGATCCGTCCTTCGGTTTGCGCGATTATCTCGAGAGCGGTGCCGTTGTAGTGAGCTTTCCAATTGGCGGGATTGTTGTACTGGTCGGGATAAAAATAGCGCTCCGGATCTGCACTGTAGACCTCGCGGCAGAGGCGAATCGCTCCGTCCGAGCCTTCGGCGGGGTCGGAGAACAGCATCTCCGCGCCGTACGCCTTCAGCATGTGCTTGCGCTCCATCGACGCGTTTTTTGGCAGGCAAAGCTTCACCTTGTAGCCCTTATAAGCACCGATCATCGCGTACGCGATTCCGGTGTTGCCGCTGGTGGCATCCAGAATCGTCTTGCCCGGAGTGAGCAGGCCCGATCGCTCTCCCTCTAAAATCATATTGAGGGCAGCGCGATCCTTGACCGAGCCGCCAGGATTGAAGTATTCCGCCTTGCCAAAAATCCATACGCCCGGCAGGTCCGCGGCCATGCGCTCCAGAGGGATCAGCGGAGTGTTGCCGATGAGGCTCAGCAGATCGGAGGAGCCGGAACGGGCAAACGGCGGACATGCCGCAGCGAGAGTCATCGGGTAAGCTTCGATTTTATCACCTCCAACTTATACTAAAGGTTGCTACTTTCTATCCTCATTCCCGTCTACAACGAGCGGACGGTTGTGGAACGCAGCCTGGCCCAAGTGCTCACTGTGCCGTTGCCGGAAAACATGGAGCGCGAACTCGTGATCGTGGACGATTGTTCCACGGACGGTACCTCAGCGATCCTGGACAGGCTTGCCGCTGAGCATTCCTGTATCCGCCTGTTCCATAAACCTGTGAATCAAGGCAAAGGCGCTGCTGTGCGAACGGCGATTGAGCACGCCCGCGGCGATTTTTGCATCGTTCAGGACGCCGATCTCGAGTACGACCCTAACGAGTATCCCAAACTCCTGCGTCCGCTGCTGGACGGACACGCCGATGCCGTCTTCGGATCTCGCTACATGGCGGGCGAACAGACTCGCATCCTGCCCTTCTGGCACTCGATGATCAATAAGAGCTTGACGCTGCTTTCCAACATGTTCTGCAACCTGAACTTGACAGACATGGAGACCTGCTACAAGATTTTTCGCACGGACCTCCTAAAGAGCATTCCGATTCGCTCCAATCGGTTCGGCTTCGAGCCCGAAATCACCATGAAATCCGCTAAGCGGAAGCTTCGGATTTACGAAGTTCCCATCAGCTATCACGGCCGCACCTATGAGGAGGGCAAAAAGATCGGCTGGAAGGATGGGATCAAGGCGCTCGGGGTGATCCTGCATTTCTGGCTGATCGACGATCTTTATGTGGAACCGTATGGGCGCGCGTTCCTGAATAATCTTACCGGCACGCCGCAGTACTTGAGCTGGCTTTCCCGTGCGCTGCGGCCATTTCTGGCTGATACGGTACTCGAACTTGGGGCTGGCATTGGAAACCTTGCGGGCCGCCTCATGGCTCGGCGCGTTCGCTACGTGGCCGCCGAAAAGGATCCTCTGTACCTGCACGCGCTGGGCAATCGGTTCCTACGCACTCCGAACGTGGACGTTCGCAAGCTGGATCCCGGCTCTCCGGAACAGTTCGTGAATATCGGCGAGCCGTTCGACACCGTCCTTTGCGTCAACATCCTGGAGTACATGGAAGAACCGGCGGCGGTGCTGGAATCCGCGCGGAAAGTAATGAAGCCGGATGGCGCATTGATCGTGCTTGTGCCGCAGGGCGAGACGCTGTACGGGAGCATTGATCGGACTCTGGGGCACCGGCGTCGCTTTGATCGCGAGGCTCTGGGCAAGCTGCTCGAAGCCCAGGGGTTCCAGGTTCGCCAATTTGTGGATATAAACAAGATCGGGACGCCTGCCTGGTGGCTCTACGGCCACGTCCTCCGCCAAAGGCGCATTAACAAGGTCACTTTGAAAATCTTCGATAAGACCGTGTGGTTTTGGCGGCTGATGGATGGTATCTTGCCCTGGCGCGGTCTGTCCTTGATCGCGATTGCTGCCAGAAACGATTAGCTATCTTGGCCGAAGCATGGTACAACCGGAACGCATGGACGGGATCTTCCGAAAATATACAAACTTCGACGAAATGAAGGCGGACGAGTACCGCTATTGGCAGAGCCGCCCCGCGCATGAGCGGTTGGACGCGGTTGAAGAAATGATCCAGACCGCCTACGCACTCAAAGGCTGGGAGATGGAGCCGGATGTACCAAGATTACAAAGACCTTTTGTCCGCCTTCCATGCCCATGGCGTTAAATATCTCATTGTCGGGGGCTATGCGGTTATCTTTCACGCGCAGCCGCGCTACACGAAGGACATCGACCTTTTCGTAAAAGCAGATACAGCCAACGCGCAAGCGCTGTATGCTGCGCTTGCCGAGTTCGGCGCACCGCTTCAAGGCATTCGACCGGAGGAGTTTGCAGACCGTGGTAGTTTCTTCCGTTTTGGGCGTGATCCGCGAGGCTTCGATATCTTACCCTACATTCCTGGCGTCGATTTTGATGCAGCTTGGGCGCGCCGGATTGAAACCACGCTTGATTCGATTACCGGCCTGAAAGCGTTTGTCATTTCACGAGATGACCTGATACAAGCGAAGTTAGCATCGGGGCGACCACAAGACCTTGCCGACGTTGACGCCATTCGTAAGACTGCTGAGAGCCTTAAACCGCCCGGCCCAGAGGTCACCCGCTCGCCGGATCCTACGAAGGACGGCCCCAAGCAGTAAATGCAAGCCGTCCGCGTTTGAGCGGCGCTGGAAAAAGCCGGAAGCAATAAAATTTGCCTACACCAAGTCGTCACTCGATGAATCATTCGACGAGTCGTCCGATGATGAATCATCCGCCGATGAATCATCCACCGGCACGTCGGCATCGTCGTACTGGACTGAACCATCGGGACCTAAATTATCGGCCACCGCCGAGCGTTCATCAGGCCGGTCGTAGTAATTGTTGACAATGCTCTCTCCACCGGGACCCCCGCCACCAAGGAATCCACTTCCTCCCATGTGGGGCTGGTTGCCAAATCCCATCAGATGCTCGGCCCCGCCGAACATAGACCGGATCCCTTCAAAGGCGAGCGCTCCGGCAGCGACTCCAGCGGCCGTGGTGCCGGCGGTCTTGAGAAAACTCCCCATCCCTCCTCCGCCACCGCCACCGCCAAAAAAGCCGCCCGGACCGGACTGCTGAGGAGGCGGACCATAACCCGGGGGTGGCGCTCCGTAGCTCGGCTGTTGAGGGGGAGGCTGAGCCGCCCAGCCAGTGCCTCGTCCCAGAAAACCGCCCTGTCCTTGCGGTGCCTGGGCGGGAGCTTGAGAGGCGCGCTGCTTCCACTCTTCAATCTCTTGCTTGGCATGGTCGATCGCCATATTCTGGATCAGGACCGTTTGCGTCATCATGTACAACGCGTCCGGCCTGTTGCCAATATGCGTTCGAATGAAATCCTGGGCTTCCGGATCGGGTGCCGGAGCCGGAGTCTGAGCGACTTTGTTCGCGAGGTCAGTGAGCAGTTGGCGTTCTTCAGGTGTCATGTTAGCTCTCACTAGAATGACGCAACTCGGAGACGCGTTGTTCCGTATAGCGTGTCCCGTGCTCCATAATAAAGGAACTGAATGAGAAAAGCCCTGCTCGCGGCGTTGCTGTTCTGTAATCTGCATTCGATCGCACATGCGGCCCCCCCGAAGCCGAAGCTGATCATCGCGCTCGTGGTGGACCAGTTCCGCTACGATTATCTAACTCGATTTCGCAGCGAATACAACGCGGGGTTTGATCGTCTGCTTACGAAAGGTGCGGTGTTCACCAACGCCCATCACGTTTCTGCCCCGACGGTGACCGCCATCGGCCACTCCACTTTCATGAGCGGGGCAACGCCCTCGCTAAGCGGGATCGCGGGCAACGAGTGGTACGATCGCGACCTGAAGCGCTCGGTCACTAGCGTCTCAGACGACGGCGTGAAACTCGTTGGCGGCGTCGCTGGCCGCGCCGGATCATCGCCGCACAGGCTTCTTGTCAGCACGGTTGGCGATGAACTGAAGATGCAGGGTCTGGATTCGAAGGTGATCGGAATTTCTATCAAGGACCGCAGCGCAATTCTGCCCGGCGGCCACATGGCAGACGGAGCGTATTGGTACGACTCCGAATCGAATGCCTGGGTTACCAGCACCTACTACCGGGAGGAACTCCCCCAGTGGGTGAAAGACGTCAACTTGCAACATCCGGCCCAGAAATACCAAAAATCCACTTGGCTTCCTTTCGATGCTTCCAAAACCGGAGCGAAACCGTTCTGTTCGTTTGTGCCCGGCACGGATGCACCCCCATGCGGCGCGATTGAGGCCACTCCGTGGGGCAACGAAATGATCGAGGAATTCGCGGAGCGCGCTTTGGTGGAGGAAAAGATGGGTCAGCATGGCAGCACCGATATTCTCGCCGTCAGTTTTTCCTCGAACGACTATATCGGGCACGCTCTGGGGCCGGATGCCCCCGAAGTGCGAGACATTTCGATTCGAACCGATCGACTTCTGGGGAAGTTTCTGGACGCCGTTGACAAACAGGTGGGCGCGGGTAACTTCCTGCTCGTGATGACTGCCGATCATGGAGTGTCACCCCTCCCTGAAATCAGCGCGGCTCGTCGGATGCCAGGGGGACGCTTGTCCCAGGCCGATCTGGTCACGCGGGCTCAGGACGCGCTCTCCGCGAAGTACGGAACTGGGAAGTGGGTAGTGGCGCAGGCCACGGCAGCGCTGTACCTGAACTCCGAGCTTATCCACAGCAAGAATCTGAATCGTGCCGAAGTGGAGGATGTTGCGGCCGAAGCCTTGCGCAGCGCTCCCCACGCGTTTCGCGTCTACACCGGCGAGGCGCTGATGAGCGGCCGCGTTCCGGACGACTTTGTCACCAGCGCGTTTCGCAACGGATACTTTCCTCAACGCTCGGCCGACATTTTGTTTTTGTCGGAGCCATTCTACATTTTTGGGCAGCATGGCACCTCGCACGGGACACCCTTCAACTACGACACGCACGTACCGATCATCTTTCTGGGTGCAGGGATCAAAGCCGGTTCGTATTACCAGCGAGTCGGAGTGACTGACATTGCTCCCACTCTTACAAGTATTCTGGGCGTTCCTTTTCCCAGCGGGTCGGTGGGTCGCGTCTTGAGTGAAATTTTCGAGTAACCGCGGGGCTAGCGTCAGCCCCGGTGGTTAGAACTGATTCCAGAGATACTGATTGTAAACTTCGTGATGGTACTGGACTTCCGGTGGCTTCACAACGGTTCCCAGCAGGCGCGAACAACGATCCGCAGAAGCCTGCTTCAAGTCGGCATAGCGGCCTTTCACATCTTCTCCCAGCAACTTTGTAATCCACTCCGACTTTCTGAAGTTGTCGAGCGCATCGTAAATGTTGTCAGGCAGGTAACGCGGTGCGGAGCGCAGATTATCCAATTGGGCGATGTCGCCTTCGAGTCCGGTCCGGAACACGGAAAGCAGCGTCATATACGGATTTGCGTCCGGGGCAACCGAGCGAACCTCCACGCGGGCGCTGCGTTCATTGCCGATCGGGATACGCACCATGGAGCCGCGATCCACTGCGGAAGCTTTTAGCTGGTTGGGCGCTTCGAAGTGCGGATCAAGTCTGCGGTACGCATTTACACTGGCATTGAGAAGCAGACAAATATCATTTCCGTGCGTAAGGATTCGGTCTACGAAATCCCAGCCGAATTTACTCATCTTCTCTTCGCCAGTGGGGTCCCAGCAAAGATTCTTGCCATCCTTCGTGATGGACACGTTGGTGTGCATGCCGTTGCCATTCACGCCTACAACCGGCTTGGGCAGGAAGCAAGCAGAGAAGCCCATTTTCGTCGCAACTTGGCGGCAGATTAGCTTGTAGAGCTGAATCTGGTCCGCTGCGGACACAACCTCGGAGTAGCTATAGTTGATTTCGAACTGGGACGGAGCGACTTCCGGATGGTCTTTTTCGTTCTGGAATCCCATGGCGCGCTGGACTTCGGCGGCCGTATCGATGAAAAGCCGCAGCGAATCGCCCGGCAGCGAATGGTAGTAACCTCCGGTGTTCACGTACTCGAACTTACCGGTTTCGCCATAGTGGCGCTCCGCATCCACGCCTTTGAACAGGAAGCCTTCGATTTCATTCGCTGCATTGAGAGTGTAGCCTTCCTTCTCATACAGGCGGTTGGCATAGCCCTTCAGAACGCCCCGAATATCCGCCCCGTAAGGAGAGCCGTCCTTGTCTATCACTTCGCCGAACACCATCACTTTGCCTGAGCCGAAAATGTCGGAAGGCGCCCAGTAAAATGCACTCCAATCCATGCCGAGCCGCAAATCGCTTTCATGCTGTGCGGTGAATCCGCGAATCGACGAACCATCGAAGGTCAGGTTGTCCCAGCTCTTGACCAGGAACTTCTTGTCATAATCGAGCATGTGCAAGCGGCCCTCGAGGTCGCTGAACATGACAGTTACGGCCTTGATCCGCTTCTCATCGGTCAGATACCTGATCCGCTCTTCCTGAATCTTGTCGGCGGCAACGCGATTCTGCCGCTGCTCCTTGGCCTGGAGATTCAACTCTTCCAGCTCTTCGTAAGAAAGCTGCAGGAAATTTCTTAGCTCAGTGGGCATAACGTGGACGAGGTCTCCTATGGGGCGGCGGATTATCGTCGTCGTGTCCGCCTGACTTGCCATTATTTCAGGCCACGGTCCTATCCGCAAATCAATATTTCTGATCGAGCCTCTAAAGGGGAGCGCGGGAGGGATCCCGACGTTAGAGCCGGGCCTTGAAGGCGTCGCGCCCAGGCCACGATCCATGATTTGGAAGTGTGGCTGCATAGCCACACTCAAAAGTTAACAACTCTATTTGAATCAAAGACTAGGAACCGTTGCCCGTCGGCTGTTACAATGGCACTTCAGTTGTTTTACGCCGCCTGGGAGACGCGACGAGCTTGCCGTTTGAAACCACGATCCAAAATTCGGTAGAGACCAGCGGCGTCGGACTGCACAGCGGAGGGGCGGTTAAAATCCAAATTCACCC
>JANXQZ010000381.1 GCA_025353235.1 Bryobacterales bacterium | reverse complement strand
ACGACACTGCGGACCGGCTACACGCCTTCCTCAAGGGTCGGCGGATGCCCTTCGGCCAGGCAGGTCAAGCGATGGGCACGCAGCCAAACAGCCTCCGATACGCTGCTCCGACGGGTAGAGTCCTCCTGCGCTGGGACGGCTGCTGCCAAGCGGCGATGCGTTCTATCTCGTTTGGGGAACCGATCGAGAGATCCTTGTGCCAGAGGCCAAGCAGAGGTCGGAGTTATGGACCTCACGCGTATGGCCCGGCGCGCTACTGGTTGGGGGAGAAATCGTCGGAGTGTGGCGGCGATCTGCCGCCGACATTTCGCTCGACGCCTGGCGCCGCCTTTCCACGGCGGAACGCGCGGCGGTTGAGGCCGAGGCGATGTCACTGCCGCTGCCGAGCCTCAACGGTCCGATTACCGTCCGCTGGAGCCGACTCGCGAAGTAGCGGCCCGCGTCGACCTCTTCCCGAGCAGAAGGGTCCATGCACGATCAGGGCACCTTTGCTGCATCGTTGAAGCTCACTTTTACCTTGGTGGTTTTGCCTGGAGCGACATCGATCGGATCGGGTTTCGGAGGATGAGTGCTGTACATTCCTTGCGAGGAGCCTGAGGGAGGCGGCGACTGAGCGTCCCAACTCCCGGTTGGGTCGTAAGCCGCGGTTACATACGCAGAACGGTTTGCATATCTGAAAACGTCACGCTGCCAGTCTTCGAATCGAGGGACTTTATGACCGCGGGCGGACCGCCGCTGAAATCCTCAGAGTCCCAGAGGGCAACGTAAATTTTATGGTTGGCGTCCACGGTCCCCGAGCCTGTGTAGGCGACATCCACCTGGATCGTCCGACTGTTGGTTTGTGCAACGGCGAGCACCGTCCCAAGAAGAAAAAGCCCAAGCGTGACGAAAAAGCGTTTGCTCATTTTCATCCTCCTTTGGTCGAAGATAGCACCAATGAGTCCACCCTGGGCGGCCCGACACTCCACAGTGCGATCATGTCATTGATATGTTCACAACGCGCCGCAACCTCGTTAAGTCTGCAGGCATGCTTTCCGGCCTATATGCTGCACACACGGCCCTCGGCCAAGACGCCCCTAAAGCCCGAGCTGCCAACGACCGTATTCAGGTGGCCTGCATCGGGTTCGGAATTATGGGTCAGGGAGATGTGGAAACCGCCGTCACAGTCCCGGGGGTGGAACTCGTTGCGGTGGCTGATGTGTATGATGGCCGCCTCGCCCTCGCTCGCGAGCGTCATGGCCAGGGCGTGTTTACAAGTCGCGACTATCGCGAGGTGCTGGCGCGGCCAGGCCTGGATGCGGTGATCGTCGCCACACCCGACCACTGGCACAGCAAGATCGCGATCGACGCAATGAACGCGGGCAAGGATGTGTATTGCCAGAAGCCCATGGTGCAGAAAGTGGAAGACGGAGCGGGCGTGATCGCGGCGCAGCGCAAGACCGGACGCATTCTTCAGGTGGGCAGTCAACGCGTCAGCTCGGTGCTGTATCAGAAGGCGAAGGAGTTGATTCACGAGGGCGTGGTCGGCGAGGTTCACATGGTGGAAGCTTGGTGGGACCGTAGCTCGTCTCAAGGCGCGTGGCAATATTCGATCCCGCCCGATGCGTCGCCCGAAACCATTGACTGGGATCGGTTCCTGGGGCGTGCGCCTAAGCGTCCCTTCGATCCGATTCGCTTATTTCGCTGGCGCATTTATCAGGTCTACGGGACCGGGATCGCCGGCGATCTAGTCGTGCATCAGTTCAGCGGGATTCACTTTGTCATGGATTCGATTGGACCCACT
>JANXQZ010000243.1 GCA_025353235.1 Bryobacterales bacterium | reverse complement strand
TTGCCGGAGCTCCCGCATGTCTGACTTTATCCATCAATATGTGCCCGCGACCAACGGGTCTCCTTGGACCCTGCTGTTGCTGCACGGAACGGGAGGCGATGAGCGAGACCTGATCCCGCTCGGGACGGAACTGGGCAATGGCGCGGCTCTGCTGAGCCCTCGGGGCAAGACGCTCGAGAATGGAATGCCGCGTTTCTTCCGGCGGTTGGCGATGGGTGTTTTCGACATTGAAGATCTGAAGGTTCGCACGGACGAATTGGCGGAATTTGTCACATCGTCGGCTACGCGGTACGCGTTTGACGCCCGCAGAGTGGTCGCACTTGGCTACTCCAACGGTGCGAACATCGCCGCCAGCCTGCTTCTTCGGCATCCAACAATTCTTGCTGGAGCGGTACTATTACGTCCCATGGTTCCGTTCGTGCCTGAGACGAAGATCTCGCTCGATCAGGCCCCAATCTGGATTGGAGGCGGCAGACGCGACCCCATCGTCACGCCGGCTCAAACTTTGGAACTTGTCAGTATGCTCCAAAGCTCGGGCGCTAAGGTGGATGTGCATTGGTCGGCAAACGGCCATGACCTGGACCAGGAAGAACTCCGCGAGGCAGCCAAATGGATCGCCCGAATTGCTGCGTTCCCTCCACCGCAGTAACCAATTCCTCACACCCGAGTCTCACTTGTGGGAGAACCATAATGCGACGTTTTCTGGCCGCTTTTTTGCTGACAGCGGCGTTGACCGTTCCGCTGGTTGTGCGGGCCGATGACGATGACCACCGTCGACGCTACTACGATCGGGAACACAAGGATTATCACGAATGGAATGAGCGCGAAGATCGCGCATACCGGCAGTATTACGACGAGCAGCACCGGGAATACCGTGACTGGAATAGATTGAATCGGAGGGACCAAGGTATATACTGGCGCTGGCGTCACGCGCATGGGGATGGCGATTCGGAACATCGCGATCGTAGGTGACCTAACAGGCTTGCACAAGGCGGGCCCGCGTCGCCTTGTGCGTGTTACCATCTTCTTTCAGGCTTCACGATAATCGGCTGCGCCTGACGGCCGCCCTGTTGGTTTTACTCCGCTCTCTGTCGCCCCGGCGACCCCGACCATCGAGAGCATCATCTTTCGGGGGGAAACATTGAAAGTAACTGCGCCACGAGGTCAACAAGCAGGCATTGCACTTGCCTTCCTGGCGATCTACTTCATCTGGGGCTCTACTTTTCTTGCTACCCGCTACGCCGTATCCACCATCCCGCCCTTCTTTGTCTCAGGCACACGCTTCTTCCTCGCAGGTCTAGTTCTTTTCTCCATCGCACAATGGCGGGAGCCAACCAAGCTTTATTGGCGGAATTGGGCCGCAGCAATCGGGATGGGTTCGCTTTTCTTTCTCATCTGTCATGGCGGCGTGAGCTGGGCTGCTAGGCTTGTCCCCTCAGGAGTTTCGGCCTTGCTGATGTCCTCTATCTCGCTTTGGACGGCCCTGTTGGAACTTGCCACAAGATCAGCCACTCGCCCCGGTCGACGCATGCTGTTCGCGCTCTTCGTCGGATTTTTCGGCATGGTTTTGCTGGTGATCCGGCCGGAGGTTTTGGACGGGAGCAAAGTGGGCTCGACGGGTGCCATGGTGGTCCTGATTGGAGGCTTCTCTTGGGCCGTGGGAACCGTGCTCGTTAGGCGCATGCCCCTGCCCTCGTCCCCTTTCCTCTCGTCTGGAATGCAGATGATCGGAGGCGGCGGCCTGTTGCTGGTTGCGGGCTTGATAAGCGGGCAGGCGAACAATTTTCGGCTGTCGA
>JANXQZ010000649.1 GCA_025353235.1 Bryobacterales bacterium | reverse complement strand
CGTGAGCGCTGGCCTGGTGATTCGCCGGGAGCGCCGCCAATGAGCCGTTTCGCGGCAACGCCGTTCGTCAGAGCCAAACTCCGCCAGGAAGCCACGGCAGGCGCCGTCGCCTTGGGGATGCTGATTTTTATCCTATTACCGTTGTTTGCGATTGTGGGCGATTTGCTATGGCAAGCCGCGCCGTCGCTGAATTGGCAGTTTCTGATCTCTGCGCCGACCCACGGCATGCGCGAAGGCGGGATCTGGCCGGCCTTTATCGGCACGCTTTATCTGGTAAGTCTGTCGCTGGCCGTGGCCGCTCCCATAGGCGTTCTCGCCGCCGTCTACCTAACCGAATACGCGCGAGACAACTGGTTCAACCATGCGATGAACTTTGCCGTGCTGAACCTGGCCGGAGTCCCCAGCATTGTCCATGCGCTGTTTGGACTGGGCGCTTTCGTGTACGGCGCTCGCTTGGGCTATTCCGTTCTGTCCGCTTCGCTGACCTTGGCCATCATGACGCTGCCCGTCATCATCGCCAGCACCCGGCAAGCTCTGTTGACGGTGCCGCAAAGCTTTCGCGAAGCGTGCTGGAATCTCGGCGCCAGCCGCTGGCAGACCATCCGGACCATCGTGTTGCCGAACGCATTTAGCGGCATCCTCACCGGCATCATCCTGCAAGTGAGCCGCGCCGCCGGAGAAACCGCGCCGATCATGTTCACCGGTGCAGTCTTTTACAAAACCATTCAGCCGGGCACGCTATTGCCGTACGCGCTGGATGAGCAGTGCATGGCGTTGTCGATGCACCTATACACACTTTCGACGCAGACGCCCGGCGTGGCCGCGTCCATTCCCAACGCTACCGCGGTCCTGCTAATAGCGCTGGTCTTTCTGGTGAATGCGGCCGCCATCGGCCTGCGCGCGACGCTACGCGCGCGAAGCAAATAGTGACCCGAATCCAAGTGCGCGACCTGCGCCTCTCCTACGGCCAACGGGAAGTACTGCACGGAGTTACCTTTGATTTGCGTTCCAAGGAAGTTCTGGCCATCATCGGTCCGGCGCAATCGGGAAAGACGTCCATTTTGCGATGTCTCAACCGCACTGTTGATTTTGTGCCGGACGCGCGGATGACCGGCGCGATCTCCGTCGACGGGCAGCTGCTGAACAGCCGCACCGACGTAGAGGCTCTGCGGCGTAAGATCGGCATGGTGACGCCATTGCCAGTAGGGCTTCCGCTAAGCGTCTACGACAACGTCGCTTTCTCGCCGCGTTGTGCCGGCGTCTCCAATCGAGCGGAGCTGGATGGCATCGTCGAGCAATGCTTGCGCCGGGCGATGCTCTGGGAGGAGGTACACGATCGCCTCTCGCTTGCAGGCACGAAGCTTTCGGGTGGTCAACAGCAGCGCCTGGCGTTGGCGCGCGCCCTTTCTCATCGCCCTGACGTCCTGTACCTGGACGAGTTTTCCATTGCCATCGATCCCGTCACCACCATGCGCATCGAAGAGGTGCTGCGGAAACTGCGTAACGAAATGTCGATCATCCTAGCGACCAGCCTGACCCGGCAGGCCCGGCGCCTGGCCGATCGCACCATGTTTCTGCTGAAGGGCGAAATCATTGAACTGGCTGATAACGACGTGATCTTCTCGCCCACGCCTTCCGATCGGCGCACCTACGATTACGTCAATGGCAAATTCGGATGAACGCGATTGAGACCCGCGGTTTGAATCTTTTCTATAGGGACTTTCAGGCGTTGCGCGATGTCACGCTGAATGTCGAACAGGGCGGCATCACCGCGCTGATCGGTCCTTCCGGCTGCGGCAAGACCACGCTGCTTCGCTGCTGCAACCGGATCAATGAGCGTATTCCGACGGTGCGCACCAACGGCGAAATCCATATCCTGGGCAAGAACATTTATAATGCGGATGTGTCTCTGCTGGAATTGCGCAAGATCGCCGGCATGGTTTTTCAGAGGCCCAATCCTCTGCCTGTATCGATTTACGAAAATATCGTCTTTGGCCTTCGTCTTCACGCTCAGAAGGAGGCCCGTACGCGGGCGGCCTTGGATCTGGCCGTGGAGAAAGCCCTTACCGAAACCGGGCTGTGGGCCGACGTGAAGGACAAGTTGGACGCGCCAGCCACCTCCCTGCAACTGGAGCAGCAACAAAAGCTCTGCATCGCCAGACTGCTGCCGCTGCAGCCGGAGATTAATCTGATGGATGAGCCCTGCGCTGCTCTGGACGTCGCCGGCACCGAAAGCATTGAGCACCTGATCCGTTCGTGGAAAGGGGCCTACACAACGTTGATCGTGACCCACAACATGGCCCAAGCGCGCCGGGTGAGCGATCATTCCGCGTTCATGCTGAGCGGACAACTGGTGGAATTTGGGACTACTCAAGAAATATTCGATGGGCCAAAGGATCGGCGGACAGCCGAATATGTTGCCGGGCGCTTCGGGTGAGTAAGCCGTGTGCCGGAAAACAGCCCGCACGGTTTGAAAGTG
>JANXQZ010000646.1 GCA_025353235.1 Bryobacterales bacterium | reverse complement strand
CGGATTGCTGCATCACAACCCGCGCCGCCGCTCGGCTATTCGGCCTTGGCTTTATTCCTCTCGTGAGCGAGCGTTATGACTTGGCGATTCGCACCCGACATCTCGACCTGCCGTCGATTCAAACCATGCTCGATGTTCTAAGCCGGTCCAGCTTTCGCCGCGAGCTCGAAAGCTTGGGCGGATACGATACCAGAGCCGCCGGGCAACGAATGCTGTGATGCACTTTGCCCAATAGTTTATACTTCGTCGATTAGGACCAAACACGTGAAACTTGCCCGCTTCCTCGCCGTAGCCTTTTTCTTGCCCGCTCTGCTGGCAGCCGACTCGTACGATCCAAAGCTGTTCAGCGAGATGCGCTGGCGCACCATTGGCCCCTATCGAGGGGGACGTACGCGGGCCTGTACTGGGGTCCCCGGTCAGCCGAATGTCTTCTACATCGGCGCGGTTAATGGTGGCGTTTTCAAAACGAACGATTATGGCAGAACGTGGGTCCCCATTTTCGACGACCAGCCGACTGGCTCCATCGGCGCGATCGCGGTGGCGCCTTCGGACCCGAATATTATTTATGTGGGCAGCGGAGAAGGCTTGCAACGGCCCGACCTTTCCACTGGCGACGGAGTCTACAAATCTACCGACGCAGGCAAGACGTGGACTCATCTCGGGCTGCGCGACACACAACAAATTCCGCAGATCGTAGTGGATCCGCGCGATCCGAATCGCCTGTTCGTAGCCGCCCTTGGCCACCCTTATGGACCCAACGCCGAACGCGGCATCTTCCGCTCCACTGACGGCGGCCAGACTTTCGAAAAGGTTCTTTATAAGGACGAGAACACCGGCGGCTCCGAAATCGCGATGGATCCGAAACACCCCGACGTACTTTACGCGGGCATGTGGGAGGCGCGTCAGGGACCATGGGAAAACGGGGCGTTTGGCGGTACGGCTGGCGGACTGTTCAAATCCACCGACGGCGGAAAGAACTGGCGCGCGCTGACGAAGGGTCTGCCCGATGGCGTGGTGCAGGTGAACATCGCGATTGCTCCCAGTCAGCCGAACCGGATTTATTCTGCCGTCGCGAGCGGTCGCCAGACTGGGATTTACCGCTCCGACAACGCTGGCGAAAGTTGGGTTCAAGCTACGACCGATCAACGTGCCACTGCACGCATCGGCGGAGGCGATCTGCCTGTTCTGGCTGTGGATACGCAGCATCCCGACACTCTCTACAGCGTCAGCACCGTAACGTGGAAGTCGACCGATTCCGGAAAGACTTGGACCGGCATTCGCGGCGCTCCCGGCGGCGACGATTACCAGAAAGTCTGGATCAACCCGGAGAATCCAGCGATCATGCTCATCGCCAGCGATCAGGGAGCGATCATCACGGTGAATGGCGGCGAATCCTGGAGCTCGTGGTACAACCAGCCCACGGCTGCCATGTATCACGTGACGGCAGACAACGCTTTTCCCTATCGTCTTTGCAGCGGGCAGCAGGATAGCGGGTCGGCCTGCGTGGCGAGCCGCGGCAACGACGGCCAGGTTACGCTTCGCGAGTGGCATCCTATCGGGGTGGAAGAGTACGGTTACGCCGCGCCCGATCCGCTCGACCCTGACATTGTCTACGGTGGCAAGATCACGCGCTATGACCGGCGCACGGCTCAAGTGGAGAATGTGTCGCCCAAGCCGCTGCGGGGCGGAGCCGACTTTCGAACCCTGCGTACTGCGCCAGTGCTCTTTTCGCCGGTCGATCCCCACACGATGTACTTCGCGGCGAACACGCTTTGGAAGACTCGGGATGGTGGACGCAACTGGTCACAGATCAGTCCGGACCTCAGCCGCAAGACTTGGGATTTGCCAGCCGCTGTTGGGAAGTACAGTGACTCCGAGTCGGCCAAGCCAACGCAGCGGGGCGTGATCTACGCGGTTGCGCCTTCCCCGCTTCAACTCAATCGCATTTGGGCTGGAACGGACGATGGATTGATCCACGTGACCGTGGATGGCGGCCTGCACTGGAAGGACGTCACCCCTCCCCTGCTCAAGCCGTGGATGAAAGTCTCGATTCTTGAGGCAGGACATTTCGATGTGCAGACAGCCTACGCGGCCATCAACACTCTGCGGCTAGACGATCTTCGCCCGCACATCCTGCGGACCCATGACGGGGGCAAAACTTGGACCGAGATTATCACCGGCATTCCCGATGGCGCTCCGGTGGACGCCGTTCGAGAAGATCCCAAGCGGAAGGGACTGCTCTTCGCAGGCTCCGAGCGTCAGGTCTACGTCTCGTTCGATGACGGCGACCACTGGCAGTCGTTGCGGCTGAACATGCCGGCGAGTTCGATTCGCGACATTATTGTGAAAGATGACGATCTGGTAGCGGCAACGCATGGTCGCGGCTTTTGGATTCTCGACGACATCACTACTTTGCGGCAGCTTACGCCTGGCTCGGGTCAGTCGGAAGCAGTTCTGTTCAAGCCGCAAACCGCGATCCGCGTGCGTTGGAATATGAACACGGATACGCCCGTTCCTCCCGACGAGCCAGCGGGCCAGAATCCGCCAGAGGGCGCGATTCTCGATTACTATCTCGGAGGCGCGGCTTCGGGTCCTGTGGTTCTAGAGGTCTTCGATGCAGGCGGCAGGAGCATGCGGCGTTACTCAAGCGCCGATCCGGTGGAACCGGTCGATCCGATGCTGGATGTTCCTAAGTATTGGACGCGCACGCCGCGCGGGCTTTCAAGCGAACCCGGCATGCATCGATTCCTGTGGGACCTGCGTCTCCCGCCCATGCCGAACACCAAGGCAGCTTATCCCATGCAGGCGATCTTGCACGATACTGCGCCCGCGACCAACTCGCCCTGGGTGATGCCGGGCAGCTATACGGTGAAGTTGACTGCCAACGGTAAGACATATTCGCAGCCGCTTGTCGTAAAAATGGACCCGCGCGTGAAAACGCCGGTGTCGGGGCTGGCTCAGCAATTTAATTTGTCGAGCCAAGTCTATACGGAGGTGCTGAAAGCCGGGGCGGTGATAGACCAGATTGGGATGATCCGCCCGAAGGCGTCTGCGGATCTTGAGAAGAAGATAGGCGATTTGGTTGGCAATGCGGCGGGGCGATTTGGAGGCGGAGGACGTGGCGGAGCCGCTGGTCCCGAAACGCTGAATAGCGTGAAGGGGCAACTTAGTCAGTTGATGACGCTGCTCCAGGAAGCAGATGTAGCGCCAACTCCGCAGGCGATGGCGGCGGTTGTGGAGCGGCGGCAGGCCTTGGCCAAGCTGATTCAGCGCTGGAACGCTTTGCAGGAAGAAGTGAAGCGAGCGGGGTTGTAGGCCCTGTTTCCGAGGGGGTATTGCTTGTCAGTAGGGGAGCGATTATGATCGTAAGAGGATTGGGGTGGTTGCTGCCACCCCAATCCCACGGTCAGATCAGCGTCTCTTTCGAGTGCTGAGCCTGATCGTGATCGTGCCGATTCTTAGCACGAGCTTTACGAATAGGATCATAGACCCTCCTTCGCTTCGTCGGAAACGCCCGGGACCGTATCCCGGGTTTTCCATTTGAAGCTCTAAGTGCTCCATTTAGAAACCTGCACATTTCCAAGTTCGCGAAAGCTCACAGAGTGGTGGGCGGTTGCGAATAAACTCTCAAGAAACGTCGCCTTGTTTATGATGAGGGCCCGACCGGTTGCGGCAAATCACTTCCTGTAATACCCCGCTCTTGCAAGCACCTTCCACTCCTGCGGTCTTAAGTTACTGCTTGGAGCGAGCGACACCTGTATCTTGCTGAATGTTCCGGCTGGCTTTTCATCCGTCGGCCGGTATCCGATCGTATACCGCGACCGCAGATCGTCGATCAGTTCGCCCAGGCGCTCGTCCACTCTCTTACCGCCCAGACCGATCGCCTCGCCGCCCGTGAGTTCCGCGTATTTGTAGGCATCGCCTGGCGGATGCGAATGCCGGAATGGCGCTTCGAAGGCGAGCACTGGCCCTGCCCACGCCATCGTAAGAGAGCCGCGAAGCAACAGCGGGACGACAACCGCTCCTGATTCGTGAAGACTACGAAGCGCCTCGCTTTCGGTGTGGACCGTGCGGCGTTCCCCAGCGCTAGAATCCGTTCGCCGCAGCGCTACGTTCGGGAAATTGTCCGTGAGCAAATCACAACACGCCTGCCAGACGGGGCACCCGATTCTCGCAGCAGTTCGGCAGCTTCCCAA
>JANXQZ010000066.1 GCA_025353235.1 Bryobacterales bacterium | reverse complement strand
GCCGGAGCACGTGGTGCAGGCGATTGAGAGTGCGCGCTCGGGTCCAGTAAAGGAAGGCAGCGTGGGCGGCGGCACGGGCATGATCTGTTTCGGCTTTAAGGGCGGGATCGGAACCGCTTCTCGAATTGTTGGTGACTATCGCGTGGCGGCGCTGGTGCAATGCAACTGCGGATCGAAGAGGCAGTTGCGCATCGCGGGTGTTCCGGTAGGTCAGGAACTCGCGACGCAGACTACTGCCGATCGCGGGTCCATCATCATTGTGGTGGCCACGGACGCTCCGCTGCTTCCGACTCAGGCCAAGCGTCTCGCCCGGCGCGCGGCTCTCGGTTTGGCCCGACTCGGTTCCACGTCTGGCGACGGCTCGGGCGATATTTTCATCGCATTCTCTACAGCCAACCCGCAAGCAGGCACCACGCCGGGTGTCGCGTCCGTTTCCATGCTGCGCAACGATGCGTTGGGACCGATCTTCGAAGCGACTGTGCAGTCCGTGGAAGAAGCGATCGTAAACGCGATGGTCGCGGCGGAAGACATGACGGGATTCCAGGGGCACAAGGTCACAGCGCTCCCCCACGCGGCCCTTCGCGACATTCTCAAGAAGTATAACCGGATACAATAGCCCACTTGAGGCACACCACACTTCATCTGACGCGCTGGTATTTCACCTGAGGCGCAAGGTCATGGTTGATGTACTCGCACAAGGAGTTCCAGCCGGAAGGGGACCGACGCGCCTTCAGTTCGGACATCGTGGCGCGAACGAGGCTGTCGCGCCGTTGCTCGAAACCCTTGAGGACCGTGATGTCGGGTCGCTGGCCCTTCTGGAGCGCAGTACCGACATACGCACGGCCTTCGTCATCCAGCGTATCCAGTTGGATCTTCAATTGTTCCGATACTGGCGGGATCATTGAAAAGTCGGCTGGTTTCATTCTGAATATGGCGGCGGCACCGGCCGTCAACTCTTCCTTGCGGCCTCGCGCTAGTGGCTTGGCCGTTCTTCCGTTACTTCTTGCGTCAAAGTGCGGCGACAGCGGAGGAACGGTTCGAATGCTCGCGTTCGGATTCTGTGTTTGCTGCCATCTAATCGCTCAACCACCCGCAACTCCGGCTGACGACACCGTTGAAATAATAATTTCCGCGAGTACTTGCGTTTGATCATCCGGCTTGGCCCACTTCGATCATCTAATTTGGCCCACCCGGTTAATGTTATTCTGCCTTATCTGAACCGGGCTGTTCGGCCAGTGCAGATTTGAATTTTACCGGTCTGGCTCGGATGCAGTCCAAGGCATCCGCCAGCTTGCCGACGTTCAAGCCTTCCACGTCGCGGCCTTCGTGAAAGACCTACAAGGCGACTTCTTGCGTTTGATCATCCGGCT
>JANXQZ010000046.1 GCA_025353235.1 Bryobacterales bacterium | reverse complement strand
GGATCAGCTTGCCGCCCAAGTCCAGACGTTCCCGGATCGCGTCCGTGGCCGCAGCGATTCTCTCGCCTTCCTCTTGGGCCACCTGCGCGCGCAACTTCGCATCCTCCTCCACCTTCATCCGAATGGATTCAGCCACCTGCTGCAAAATGTCGCCCGTCTCTTGTTTTTGCTGGCCCAGGAAAGGATACAGAAACCCGGCTGCTCCGATATCGTCGCCCATTTCGCGGCGCTCCAGGAAAACATGTACTGTTTCCCACAGCGTGTGATACAGGATTTCAATCATCTCCTGGTGCATGAACGGATCGGCTGCCATCGTGTGAACTGCATAGGACCCCGAGCTGCCCGGGAGAGCGAACGTCATCGCCCCACGACCCGCTGCCGCCGCGAGGGCTGCCTCCACTTCCGGATCGCCTTCAGGAGGACCGAAGCCCATAACGATATCTTCCGGCTGAACCAAGACCTCCAGCCATGCCCGAAAGGCGATGGATAAATCGAGCGCCGGCAAAGCTCGCTTGCCGACAATCACCGGATGAACGAATTCAACGGATACGTGCTGCGCGTCAGTGGCATACGATCCGCGTCCGAAGGCCAGCAATCGGCCGCCCTTTAGAAAGCGCTCGGACATTTGCTGGCTCGCCAAAGCTAAGCGTGGCGCTTCCCGAGCGAAGAAGTCCGCGTAGATCGGGTTGCGATCAAGAAGTGCGCTTTCCAGCGTTGCCGCCAGAGTGGATTTGCTGGTCAGCATATGCGCGGCAACGGATCGCCTACCAGCATGTCGATCACTCTGGTGCCTCCGTAGCCGTTGGCTCCAACTACCGTGCCCGCCGGTTGTTCGCGGATCTCTCCGATGATGGCCGCATCCGGTCCGATCGCTGCCAGGGCCGCGTCGGCGTGCTCGGGAGCGACAATTGCCAGGAACTGCCCTTCGTTCGCGATGTGCAGCGGATCGAGTCCGAGCAACTCGCACGCTCCGCGCACCGCACCGCGCAACGGCACCTGATCCTCAAACAGGAGAATAGACAATCCGCAATCACGCGCGAGTTCGTTGAGCGAGGTGGCGACGCCGCCGCGAGTTGGGTCGCGCATCCAGCGAATCGCCGGTCCCGCAGCCTGCGCCAGAGCTTGAACCATCGGAAGAACCGAACGCGTGTCGGAGCACAACTCGGCTTCAAGATCCAGCTCGCCACGCGCCAGCAGAATGGTGATGCCGTGATCTCCGATAGGGCCGCTGAGCAGCACCTGATCGCCTGGCCTGACGGATGCTGCGGACAGCGCAAAACCAGGGATCGCATGCCCTATTCCCGCAGTCGTGATGTACATTCCGTCGGCCTTGCCGTGCTCCACCACTTTCGTGTCGCCACCCACAACCAGAACGCCCGCGCACGCCGCAGCCTTCGCCATGGCGCGAACTTCAGCCTCGAGAATCGGAGTCGGCAAGCCTGCTTCGAGGATGTACGTAACCACCAAAGCTTCGGCCTTGGCACCTGAAACCGCCAGGTCGTTGACGGTTCCATTGACCGCCAGTTCACCGATCGACCCGCCCGGAAAGCGCAGGGGGCTCACCACGAAACTATCGGCGGTGATGAACACCCGTGTTCCGTTGATCCCCACTGAGGCCGCATCGCCAAGCGGCTCGGTCATATTGCCGCACAGCAAGGGAGCGAAGAGGCCTTCCACCAGCCGACGGCTCGCCTTGCCTCCGGCTCCGTGGGCCATCTCTATTTGAGTGTCGCGGAACCGGAGTTTTGGGAGCGTGGTGGTCATGCCCCGATGCTAGTCAATACCGCATTCTTGCGATGCTCGTAGTTGAAGTAGGCCGCGCAGGATCCTTCCGACGAAACCATCAGAGCGCCTACGGGGCGTTCGGGCGTACACTCCTTCCCGAAGAGCTTGCATTGCGCAGGCTTGAGCACGCCTTTCAGAACCTCGCCGCATTGCGCAGCTTTGGGGTCTGTCACGCGCACTCCCGGCACGTGGAACCGGGATTCAGCGTCCCACTCGGCGTACGCGCTGCGAATCTTCAGCGCCGATTGCGAAATGAATCCCATGCCCCGCCATTCGAAGTAGGGGCGCAGTTCGAACACCTCACCCATCGCCTTCAAGGCGGCGTGATTACCCTCCCAAGGGACCACGCGCTTGTATTGATTCTCAACTTTCGCTTCACCTTTGTTGAGTTGCTCCAGCAGCATTACGATTGACTGCAGCACATCCACCGGCTCGAAGCCCGCGACTACGATTGGTTTGCCTTCGTTCCTCGCGATCCAGTCGTAAGGGCGACAGCCGATCACGGTGGAGACGTGCCCCGGTCCGATGAAGGCGTCAATGCGCATATCAGGGGAATCGAGAATGGCGCGGATGGCCGGAATAATCGTGACGTGATTGCAAAACACCGAGAAGTTATGCAGGCCCAAAGCTCTGGCGCGCATCAGGATCAAGGCCGTGGAAGGAGCCGTAGTCTCAAATCCAATAGCGAAGAACATCACATGCTTGCCGGGATTTTTCTTGGCTAGCTCCAGCGCATCCGAAGGCGAATAGACAATGCGCACGTCCATCCCGCGCGCCTTGTGTTCGAGAGGGCTGCCCTGCGTTCCTGGAACCCGCATCATGTCCCCGAACGCGGTGAAGATTACATCGGGGTCTTTACCTATCGAAAGACCGTCGTCGATTCTCCCCATAGGCAGCACGCAAACCGGACAACCCGGACCATGCACAAGCTCGATATTCGGCGGAAGCAGATCCTTCAGCCCGAAGCGATAGATCGCGTGCGTATGCCCCCCGCACACTTCCATGAAGCGGTAATGCCGGTTCGGATCGGCCAGCCGGCGAATCTCACCGCAAGCTTTTCCGATCACGCCAGGTTCGCGAAATTCGTCGACAAATTTCATGAGTCGTTCAACCCGTACCCTTGCGCTTCTTCCATGGCTGCTTGCTGCTCGCCCAGCATGGTGAGCGTGTGCAGTTGATCGAGGGCTTGCTCCTCGCTGATCTTGCTCATCGCAAAGCCAACATGAATCAGCACCCAATCGCCGGCTTTCGGCGGATCGTCCTCAAGAAGGCCCGTATTGATATGGCGGCGCACCCCGACCACTTCCACCAGCGCGCGGCTTTCCTCGCCGGGAAACAACTCGACAATCTTAGCCGGTATTGCTAAACACATTGCGATGCCTCACACATTATCCACCTGCTTGCGGCCCACGATGTCGAAGACGCACTTCAGTTCATCCTTCAACTTTAGCGAGCCTCCGCCGATGGAAACCGGCTTGATTCCGTACGCTGTTTGAGACACGGAGAACTCGCCGTGCGCCCGCAGCATGTTGCCCAGGATCGATACTTGCGCCGAGACCGGTTGGCTGCTGGTCACCCCGTGCAGCGATAGCTCGCCCACCAAGTTGATCCAGTATTGACCATCGCCCGCTTTGCTCGCCGAGACCTGGGAACTGTCGAACTCGATATCCGGATACCGCGATGTCTCCAGCACGTCCTGATTCATGGTTCGTTCGATCTCGCGCCGATCTTTGTCGCTGATGTCATCGGTAACCGTGAGCGAGCCCGCTTTGATTTTGAGATGCAGGGCAGCTTTATCTAACTCGTCGGCGTTAAACTCGGCTTCACCCGTGAACTCGCGCACCGCCAAAGTTGGACTGTGGCCCAGCGCGGACAGCATCCCGGTGGCGAAAGCTCGCACCGTGAATCTGCTAACGTTTGAATCGATTTTATACCGATCTAGTTCCATGAAATGCCAGCCTACATCGCCTTCAGTTTCAGATAGCGCTGGAAATCGGGAGCAGCAGCTTGCAACAAGCTGGTCACGTTCATTCCGCCCAGTAATTTTCGAACCACCGGGTTCGAAAGAATCAAGCCTGCGCCGAGCAGTATAAGCGCCGCTCCCCCGAACAACAGGAGCGTATCCTGAGTGTCTCCAACGCCTTCATCGGCCATGTTCATCAGTTCCATTCAGTGCCTTCCTTTCGTTCAGAAATTCGGTCAACTAAGCCGTCGATCAACTTTAAAGCTTCCGGGATCGCCGCCGAGACTGGCTCGCTGAGTCCCATAAATCCTTCCTCTCCACCCAAGGTCGCAGGCTCGCACGCGACCAGAAAGATGCGGCACGAAATCGGCCCCATGCTCTTCGCGAGTTGGATCACGCTGACC
>JANXQZ010000024.1 GCA_025353235.1 Bryobacterales bacterium | reverse complement strand
GATCAAGAGCCTGGGCCCCACGCTGCAACATATCGCTGGCGTGTCCGGGGGCGCAATCTTGGGCGACGGGAGAGTGGCGCTCATTCTGGATATCGAAGGTCTGTACGGGAGAGAGAGCTTTGACACCGACCGCGCGTGAATTCCGCGAAATAACCGGACTGATCCATGGACGATTTGGGATCGACCTGCGGAGCGGCAAGCAGGGCTTGGTGGCTGCTCGGCTGGGCATGAGGCTGCAGCAAGGCGGCTTTGCTTCGTATGGAGCGTACTTCAACTACGTGCTTTCGGACCCGAGCGGAGACAGCCTTGTCGACATGGTGGATGCGCTGACCACCAATCATACGAGCTTCCAGCGGGAACCTTCCCATTTTGATTTCCTGGTCGGTACGGTTGCGCCCGCTATTTCGCCCGGGGTGACTCTGCAGATCTGGAGCGCCGCCTGCTCCACGGCGAGGAACCATACTCTATCGCTTGTTCGCTGCTGAACAGCACCTTCGAAATTCTCGCCACAGACCTGTCGACCAGAGTTCTGAAGAAAGCGCGGGCTGCTTGCTACGAGGCTGATCGGCTTCGGGGACTTCCGGCCACGTGGAAGCAGACGTTCTTCGTGAAAGGGACTGGCGCGCAACTGGGGAGTTTTGTGGTGCGGCCCGAAATTGCGAAGCGCGTCCACTTCCAATCTCTGAATCTCGTCGAGCCCATCAACATGGGCCGCAAGTTTCATGTGATTTTCTGCCGTAACGTGATGATGTATTTCGATACTGCAACCCAGCGGAGCGTCGTGGAAAAGCTGGCTGCCTGTCTGGAGCCGGGAGGGTACTTGTTCGTAGGACACTCGGAAACACTGGGTGGCATCGAGCACGGCTTGGAATATGTTTGCCCTGCGATTTACCGCAACCCCTGCACCACGTCCAGGTCCACGTTGCCGCCCGACACTATTAGCCCCACCCGCTTTAGTCCTTTCGGCAGCTTTTGAACCAGTGCTGCAGCCGCCGCAACCGCGCCGCTCGGCTCCACTAGAATCTTCATGCGCGTCAAACAGAACGCCATTGTTTGCCGGATTTCGTCATCGCTTACCAGCAGAATATCTTCTACATGTTGCTGAACAATGGGAAAGGTGACGGCTCCGGGTTTCTGGGCGCGCAGCCCGTCGGCGATCGTTCCGGGAGGTTCGATTCCAATCCGCTCACCCGCTCTGAACGACAGGAATGTATCGTTCCCATCCTCGGGTTCAACGCCGAATATTCGAATTTGAGGATTCAGTCCCTTGGCCGCGATGGAACAACCAGCCAGCAACCCGCCGCCCCCCACGCACACTACCAAGGCGTCCATGTCGGGCACCTCTTCGAGCAGTTCCAGAGCCACGGTGCCTTGCCCCGCGAGAATCCATGGATGATCATACGGTGGCACCAGCGTCGCTCCGCTTTCCGCTGCCACCCGCCTTCCGATCTCTTCGCGGTCCTCCTTCAGCCGGTCATAAGTGATGATTGTCGCGCCATACGCTCGGGTGGCTTCCACCTTCGATCGAGGAGCATCCAGAGGCATGACGATCGTCGCTGCCACACCCTTCGCTCCCGCCGCAATCGCCACAGCCTGCGCGTGATTGCCCGACGAATAGGCGACCACGCCACGCTTCAAATCTTCGGGCGGAATCAAACTCAAAAAATTCGCCGCGCCCCGGATCTTGAACGCGCCGCCACGCTGAAAATTTTCGCACTTAAAAAATGCGTTCACTCCCGCCCGCATATCGAAGGTGCGCGACGTCAGCACCGCAGTCCTATGTGCGATTCCCTGAATGCGGATCTGCGCGGCGCGAATATCCTCAATCGTGATTGCGTTCACCGAGCTTTTTCCATCACGATCACCGTGTCTGCGGGGTCCCGATACGCCGTCGGAAACCGAAGCATTACGCCTCCCTCCGCATTCCGCAACTCCACCTTTTGACCGCTCTCCAGCATCTTGGCGTTCTTCACCTTCGCCATTCTCGGCAGTGCCAGCAACTCGTCGTTCCAATCGAGCACGTGAAGGTAAATCTTATCCTTCGTTTGCGTAGTTACGCCCCAGGATCGCGGAGCGATCGGGCCGCCTCGCGTGCCGTAGACCGACTCGCCATTCTTGCGCAACCAATCGCCCACCTCATGCAACTGCTGAACGAACTCCGGCTGTATCTTGCCCGAGGGCATCGGCCCCACGTTCAATAAGAAATTCGCGTTGTTGCCGGCGGCCTTTACTAAATATTGAATCAACTGCTTCGTGGACTTATACGTCTTGTCGCTGCTGTTGTAACCCCATGCGCCATTGATGGTGTCGCAGCTTTCCAGCGGCAGGCTCCCTACCTCGGACGTCCCGCTAAATCCAGACGTATTCTTCCCAGGCAAATCCTTCTCGAACATCTGAAAATCTTCGCCCTCGAACGGTTTCAGATGATGATTGCTCCCTACCAGCGCCGCAGGCTGCAAGCTATGAATCAAAGAATACGTCGTGTTCAGTTTCCAATCCGCGTCCGGCTTATCCCACATTCCGTCGAACCAAATGCCCCCGATCTCCCCGTATCCGGTGAGCAATTCGCGGAGCTGGCCGTTCATGTAATCGAGATACTTGTTGAAGTCGCCACCCTCCGGTCTGCCCGAAGCGTGTCCCGTCCGGCCAAGCGGGTAATAGTCGGGATTGTGCCAGTCGAGGTGCGAATGGTAGAAGAACAGCTTAATTCCCTGGCGATGGCACTCATCGGCCAGGGCCTTCAGCACATCTTTGCCGTAGGGAGTGCGGTCCACGATATCCCAGTCGCTCTGCTTCGTGCCCCACATCGCGAAGCCATCGTGGTGCTTGCTGGTAATCGTGATGTACTTCATGCCAGCGTCTTTGGCCATCCGCACCCACTCCGCGGCATTGAACTCAACAGGGTTAAATTGAGCTGGCAGCTTCTCGTAATCCGCCACAGTCATCTTGTCGTTGTTCATCACCCATTCGCCCTTGCCCAGAACGCTGTAAACTCCCCAATGAATGAAGAGCCCGAACTTGCTGTCCTGGAACCACTCGCGCGCCTGGAGATTTTCGGGCGCGGGCTGATAGGGTTGCCCGTACGCAGCGCAACA
>JANXQZ010000017.1 GCA_025353235.1 Bryobacterales bacterium | reverse complement strand
TACTGCTCTCGGTCGGCCCGCCGCGCATCGCGGCACATCAAATTAGCTGTCTCAGAATAACCATGTCATATAGTTTTGTTGGATAACCGACGTTTTCGGGGGGCGGCGTCTCAGGCCGCCCCTCCCAGAGTGGATCGGTTATTTCGTGACACAGCCTAAATTAGCGGGACCTTAGCAGCGAGGTCAGCGACCGGAACAGGTCCAGCCGCGCGTCGCCCATATCCAGATCGAGCTGGACTCCTCTATCCAGCGCATCGCAAAACGATCCGTAACGAAGCCTGGGGTCCAGCGGGCGCATCAAGGCCGCCGCCCCGGACACCAGCGCCGTGCTGAAACTGGTGCCCCATACCGCCGCGTAGTTTCCACCTGGGTACAACGTCACCAAGGCTTCCCCCACTGCCGACGTGCGTGCCGACTTTCCGTGATTGCTGAACGGGCTACGCCGGTCGGAGAAGTTTGTCGAGCCCACTCCGATCACATACGGATACGAAGCTGGATACGCGGCCATCTCCCGTCCATCGTTGCCTGACGATGCCACCGCCAGCACGCCGTGACTGGTGGCATACTGAATCGCGGCCTTCAAAACAGGTGAGTCCATCGCGTAGCTGAAGCTCATATTGATCACATTTGCGCCGTGGTCCGTCGCGTAACGAATAGCCCGGTCGATGTCAAATAACGAAGCGGAGCCATCGGCGCGAAAGGCTTTCAAAGGCATGATCCTCGCGTTCGGTGCCACCAGGTGTACCAGCCCAGCCGTCATCGTTCCATGACCAAACGCCGATGGCAAGCCCTGCGCATCTAGAATCTCTACCGTGGACTGATCCAGAATCTCTACGGTCGACTGCGACAGCGCAACCACCGCCTTCTTCGTGTCCAAAATCTCCACCGTGGATTGATTGAGTGCCGCCGCTGCGTCGGGCGTCAAATCATGCAACTCCGATACCGTATCCGGCCTGTCCCGAGTGAAGTCGTAGCCTGGAACCAGCGCATTCAGCAGCGCCGGATGGCCCGTGTCGACACCCGTGTCGATGATGGCGACAATCCCCGAGCCCGTGCCGAACGACAGATGCGCTTGCGCCAGTTGGATCATCGCCGTACCTGGCTGGTTCACGTACGCGGCCAACACGTGGCTGCCGTAAAAGTACGTGCCAGCGCGGCTGTCAAATAAGGTTCCGAGTGGTTCCAGCTTGCCGCTGCCTTGAGGATGCGCGGACTCCGGCGAGTGAATGGTTGCATTGGAGTCTACCTGCTCAACGCTTTTCTCGCGACTCAACGCCTGCAGTGCCTGCGCAGTCAGAGGCTGTACGGTGGTGACGCGGTAGCTGACTTCCGTCGGGCCCGCGTACGACTTGACGATCGTAAAACCGTATTTCGAAGCGAGGCTGGCGATGTTCGTTCCGGCCTCAACCTCCACGACATAATCCGCTCCGAAGCACAACTGTGCAAAAGCCAGCCCAGCGGCTAGCACGCTCCAGCGAGTCTGGGTCACGATCGCTTGCCCCCCTTGCGCTTCGCTAACTTCAACGGGAGGTCGATCCGTTGATTCCTCTGCTTAATCGCAAAGCGCAAGGTGACGTTCTTCTGCCCGGCATAATCCATGAAGAACTCGCCATATCGGTTGGTGGTTGTTTCGCCCAGCGTCCGGCCTGGCCCCGAGACCATCTGGACCAGCACGCCGTTGACGCTCTCCAACTGCGCAGGCTCGCAGGAAATCTGACCGATGATCTCCCCGCCTTCGCCGCCTGCAGGAGCGTCGAGTTTTAAATCTACCGAATAGTCGCCCGCGCGGAACAACATCCGGTCGCCTACTAAATCCACTGCCTCAGATCCCCCTGAACGCACGCCCGCCAGTTGCCAATGGCTGCTCATGGCCGACAATAACTCAGCCTGGATCGCGGTGCAAGTCTCAATCCAACTCCGGGACGGTCGAGCCTCGAAAATCGCTTTTGCCCGCTCAATACTCGACTGCGGAATAAGCTGGGCGATATCTTCCGCAACCAAGCGAGCAACGGCCGCGAACGTCGTCATGGCGGCAGCGCAGTCCCGGCAGCCGGATTGCAAATGGGCGTCCATCGTCAAGCGCTCGTCCTGCGAGACGGTTCCGCGAACAAAATCGCTCCAGCGCTCATCGGTAAAATGCACTTGATTCAATGGTTCCCGCACGCCAAATCTCAAACCTCTACAACTGTGTAGGGGCAGCCCCGATTCAAGAAATATACCCCAAGCAAAATTTATTTCAACCTACGGCATCCGGATCCCCTACCAGCAAAAACGGCGCCCAGTAGTAAGGGTGCGGATACCGCTCCCGGATCTCCAGCATGGCCTGGCGCACTGCATCGGCCAGTGCTGCGCCTCCGGTCACTTCCCGGTAAAAGCTGCGCATGAACTCCCTGGTGCTAGTATCGTCGATCTCCCATAATGTCACCAGCAGACTTCGTACCCCCGCCAACAGGAAACCCCGCACGAGCCCGAGCAGTTCATCGCCGCCTACCGCGACCGCCGATCCCGTGTTGCAGGCGCTCAGCGTCAGCAGGTCCATGCTCAACTCCATCTGATTCAGATCTAACCGGCTCAAGCGCGAGTCCGCCAGTTGGAGAGCGGAGAACATCGGATTGTCCTTACGGAAGATGCCATGCGTGGCTAAATGCAAGATGCGCGTCTGCGGCGCGAGCCTGCGGAACGCCTCGTACGATGCCTCCGCGCCGAGCAGCAACGTGGATCCCGGCAACGCCTCCGCTACCGCGCGAGCCTCCTCTTCGATGCGCGGCGCCAGCGGGTCAGGCACTGCCATGATCACCGCCCCCTCGCCTGGCTTGCGCTTCCGGTTCCGGCAGCGGGTCAACACTTGAGCGCTCGGCGCCACCGATAGCGTGAACCGTTCCACCAGTACTTGTTTCCCGTTGTGCAGCGCGGCGAACGGCAATGCGTGCAGCGTGCGGTGCGGGGCGACGATGAGATGCCTGTAGCGCGTCAACCGATCTTCCAACGGCGCGATCAACAGCCGGTACAGTTCTCGAAAATGGTCGAAAATCGCATCCAGCCCGCTCAACGGCTCTGGTCTCCAGCGGAACTTGCCAAGGTGGAATTGCACCAGCTTCAAGAGCTGCCGCACCGGAATAAACGAACCCAATCGCACCGCCTCAACCCCGCTCCGGCTTAGCAGAAACACGTATAAAGTGCCACGCGCCTCGTAGTACTCGAGCAACACTTCGCCCTCCCGCAGGCTCTCCTGCATGGTCGAGATGTCATCCGATGGCGGCGCTGCGCCCGGATCGCCAGCGGCTGCGGCTGCCAGCAGTTGCGCCTCCAGGTCGCGTGCCCGCTGGCGCAGCGCTCGGCCCTTGTCCGTGTTCGCCACCCGGTCCAGCACCGCCGTCAATTCTATCTGCCGGTACACCCAATTCAAATCCCGCCGCAACGCTTCGGTCCCCGCTTGGTCCTGCACCAGCCAACCCTCCGCGTGCGAGGGGGAGCCTAAACGGTCCGCCAGACTGCGCGACTTCGCCTGTTGCACCAGCAACAACGCGCGGCTGACGCTGCCCGGTGTTTTAGCGATCGGCGAATCCAAACACAACGCCACCAAGCCTTCGTAAACCGCCAGCTTGTCCTTGAGGACCGAGATGCGCAGATCCTCGGTATCCACTCGACCGCGCAGATCCTCCACCTGTCGGCGCGCCGCTTCGTAAGCCTCGCGCGCTTCGTCCCACCTGCCTTGCAGCTCGTGTATCTCGCCCTGCACAAGATGCGCGTGGAACAGCAGCGAGGGCGACGGATCGCTGCCTGCAAATTCCAGCGCCTCCCGACTGATTGTGCGCGCGCGGTCCGCTTGCCCCGCCCTCATCCAGAGCCGAGCCAGCACGATCTGGCAGTGGGCAGCGCGGCCCGGCACCATCGTATTCGTCAACACCCGCCACGCCGACGAACTCAGGCGCTGCGCCTGATCGAAGCGCATCTCGTGAAACGCTAGCACCGCCCGTAGTTGATCCACCAGCGCCGGCCAGACCGGATTCTTCTCCCGCACGAACAGCCGCCGCGCCTGCAATAGCGCCTTATCCGAGAACCGATAATCGTTCCTCTGGCTGGCCGCCACCGCCAGATTCACCAGCGCCTTTGCCTGCTCATAGAGCATTCCCATGCGCCCAAAAGCGTCCACCGCGCGCCGGGCCATGGGCTCGCCTTCCTGCGTCAGATTCAACTCCAGGTACATCTCGGCTTCGTCCAGATCGCACAACGCCGAGTGGTATTCATCGCCTGTCGCGTGCGAACGCTCGCGCGCCAATTGATAGAGCTTTCGCGCCTCGCCATAATCGCCCCGCAAGTAGTACAGGTAAGCGATGTTGTAATCGGCCCGAGCCACCAGGTTCGCCAGACCCTGCAACTCGCAATGCGTCCGCGCTCGCTCGTAGTACGCCAGCGCCTCGCTGAACTGCCCGCGGTTAATACTGGCAACCGCCAGATTGCTTAACGCCGCCGCCATGTCGCGCGGCTCGCCCGCCAGCTCGAAGCCTTCCAGCGCCCGCGCATAGCGCTCCAGCGCCTCAATCGGACGATCCTGCCGGAACAGGATATTGCCCACGTTCGAGTCGAGCCTCGCCAAGCGCAGCAGATCGCCAAGCCGGTAGAAGATCGTCTCCGCGCGGTTTGCCCAGGCCATCGCTTCTTCGTATGCGCCCTGGTAAATCAAGGCCTGCAAGCCACTCAGCAACGTGCGGCCAACCTCCAACTCCAACCCTTCGGCTGCAAACAAAACGGATGCCGCCCGGTACTGTTCGCTGGCACTCTGATAGTCACCCTGGACGTGATCGACATGGCCCTGCGAGCGCGCCGCCCACGCCTTGGAAACTGCATCGCACCGCGTCTCCGCCAAGTGCCGCAAAGCCTGATTCAACCGGATCGCCTGCGGCCGGTCGCTGTATAACGCCGCCAGCACTCCGGCGTGCAGTTGGGCCGGGTTTTCCGGCTCGTTCGCCGTCAAATGTTTCTCTCCTCAAGACTCCGTCGCAGCTTCTTCAAGCAGCGCCCGCGTATGAATCCGATCGATCCTTCAGCCAACCCCAGCAAGCGCGCCACTTCGCTGTATGGCCGCGGAGGATGCTCGTAAAACAGCAGCCGCACCAGTTCGCGGCATCGGGGCGGAAGGCTTTCGAGCGCTTCGCGGATGCCCTGCTCGCGCTCCGCGTCACTGTGGATCTGGGCTGCCGTCGGCTGCGTGTCCGCAAGATTGGAATCCACCGCTTCGTCGAGCAGCAGCTTTTGCCGACGCCGCTTATGCAGAAGGCAGCGCCGCGCCGAAGCCGTAATCAGCCAGGAGCGCAAGGACTGCGGCCGCTCTAATCGCCGCAAGTCTCGATACAAATCGGTCCATACGTGCTGGAAAATGTCTGCCGCCTCGTCTGCGGGAAGTCGATACTTGGCGGGCATCGAGTACACCAGCCGCTTGTATTTCTCGATTAGGGCACTCCAGGCGAGCTCATTTCCGGAAAGACATTCGCGCACCAAGTCTTCATCCGGCCAGGTAACGTCAGGTTCGCCCAACTTCATCTACGCTGCGAGCCGTCCTTGCGCAGGTACAGCTCATCCGCATTCCACAAGGTGAAGTGATGCAGCACGGCCGGCCGGAAATTTCCGACATTGCCCCGCTGGGCAATCACCACGTTCGGGCTGGCTAAAAAGATCATCGGAACTTGCGCCGCGGCAATCTCCTGCACCCGATCGTACAGCCTTCTTCTTTCAGCCGGCTGAATGGTCACCATCTGGCGTCTCATCAAGCTGTCGATCTCCGCTTCCCAGTCCGTCGCGGGCTGCTTCTGATTCGGATTCCACACATGCATCCCGCCGGAGGACAGCCACACGTTCATCTCTGGATTCGGGTCCGCATCGCCTCCCCCCAAGCCCAACAGCACGGTATCGAACTGCCTGGTCTTCAGCACGCGTTCCAATAGCGACCGAAATTCGAGTGGCGCAACGGTTACCTCAATTCCGAGCTTTGCCCAATCGGCTGCGAGCAACGCCGCCATCTGCATGCGCTCCGGACTGCTGGAGGACACGAGAATCGAAAATCCAATCGGCATTCCCGTGGCGGGGTCAATGAGTTGTCCCTTGCCATTCGGACGGAAGCCTGCGGCGGACAGCTGATTTCGCGCAGCCTCCACTGAGAGCGGCGGATGAGCGATCCGGCTGGAATGCCACAATCGGTTCCCCGGGCTCACGTGCCCCCACAACGGCACCGCTCGTCCTTGATACACCAACTTCGCGATCGCCTCCCGATCCGTTGCCAGCGACAACGCCGCGCGAAACTCGCGTTTGCAAAACGAACCCAATTTCGAATTTCCGGGCGACAGATTGAAACAGAGAACGTTGTACTCCAGCCCTGACCCCAAGTCCGTGACCGTCGCGCCCTTGCTGGTCAGATAGGAGACCGATTGCATGCTCAAGCGGTTCAGAATGTCGAGATCGCCCGACACGAAGCGGGCTAACTGCAGCTCCTCATCCGCCAAAAGACGGAATTCAATCCCATCGAGATACGGCAGCCCAGCCTGCCAGTAATAGGGATTGCGCTCCAGCAGAATCGCCTCGCCCGGCCGGTATTCTTTCAATCGGAACGGGCCCATGCCCACAACTTCGCTTGCGGGCGTGCCCACGCCCCACGCCTCCCGCAGCTTGCCGCTCTTCCACGCGGACTCCAGCTTGTGCCTCGGCAAGATCGCCAGCGAATCGAACAACCGCTCAGCCGCCGCGTAGGGCTCCGGCAATCCAAACGCCACCGTATGCTCGTCCACCTTCGACACTTGGATCGGCTTTCCATCGATCAAGAGCAAATCCCGCTGCGGCGACTGCACCGCTTCATCCAGGTAAACCGCCCACGAAAACAGGACGTCGTCGGCGGTGCATGCGGCGCCATCCGAAAATCGCAACCCCTGGCGAAGCTTTAGCGTATACCGCTTGCCGTCGTGCGACTGAGTCCACGATTCAGCCAGGCCCGGCACCACTTTCTGCGTGACCCGGTTGATCGTCAACAAGTCGCCATTCAGCCTCCACAGCACTTCCCGCGACGGAGCGTCGATCGCCACCACCGGATTGAAGGTCTTAAGCTCAGCCCTCTGGGCCACATGCAGGATGCCGCCGCGCACGGGGTGTTCAGCCACGGGCTTTGCGGGCACTATGCTCAGCGCCATAATTGCCACAGCGCCAGCGGATAGCGGTACTGAATTCAGGCGCATTGCGGTGCCTTCATTATCTCGAAGGCAGAAACCGCCGCGCCGCGACTCTCGCCGCAATCGCACAACTCACAAATAACGGCAACATCAAGATCGGCGGCAGCACCCGCCACCATTGCTCGCTGAGCCCGTAGGCCCGCTTGAGGCCGTCAAAGATCAGCCCTCCCCAACTGGGATCCGGCTCGCCCGCGCCGAGCCCCAGATACGATAGGGTGACTTCCGCGAGTACGAATCGCGGAAATAAGACTAGCGCCTGGGTTGCCAGCAGCCCGTAGGTTCCCGGCAGAATGTGACGCCCGAAAATCCTCCACTCCGGCACGTTGAATCCCCGCGCGGCTGCCACGTATCCGCGTTCCTTCAGGCTCAGGACCAGTCCGCGCACCAGCCGCGCCGGTCGCGCCCAACTCACCGCTGCAATCATAAGCAGCATCACCGCTACTGCCTTCCTCGGCGCCATGCCTAGCGGCAGCAATGATCGCAGGCCGATCAACAAATACAACCAGGGCAGCGTCAACAGCAGCTCGATGATGGCCGAAAGAATTCTGTCCGTCCAACCTCGGCGCATAGCCGCCGCCGCTCCGCAAATCCAACCTAATGCCAGCACCAGCGCGGTCGCCGACGCACCTTCGAGAACCGACCAACTTCCCCCGGCAAGAAAGCGCGAAAATACGTCGCGGCCGAAGTCGTCTGTCCCCAGCCAATGCCCCGCCGACGGGCCCGCCCGCGCCATTTCGCGATGCTGCTCCAAGGGATCCCCGGGAGCGAACCGCCACCCCAGCGCGTAGATCATCAACAGCAACGCGGCGGCCCACATCGCCCTCATGAGTTTGCGGTCCGGATGCGCGGATCCAATCGGTACAAGGCCACATCCGCCAGCGCGTTCGATAACGTCAAAATCGCCGCCAACATCAGCAGGATCGTTTGCACCACCGGATAGTCCCGGGCCTGCACCGCATCTAAAAATAGGAGCCCGAGTCCAGGCCAGCCTGACAACGCCTCGATCACGAAGGATGACCCGATCACCGCCGCGATCGACAGCCCCGCCAGCGAGATTAACGGATTCGCCGCTGCCCGCAACACGTAACCAAACCAGAAGCGAGCGCCGGTCAACCCGCGTGAAGACGCCAGCCGCACAAACTCGAGTTCCCGCGCCTCCGCCAAGGCGCCGCTGGCATGTAGGAATACCACCGGGGCCAACGTCAGCGTGAGCGCCACCAGCGGCAACCAGAAACTCGAGATGGAAAAGCCCGCCCAGACCGCCAGCCATAAAAGCAAGCTGACCGCGATTACATCCGGCACCATTCCCGCTGCCGCCACCCCTGGCTCAACCACCCAACGGATGCGCCAGCGCGAAGCGAACAGCGCCCCGCCCAGCCCCAGCATCCAGCCCAGCAAGAGGGCCGGGAGCGCGAGCAGAA
>JANXQZ010001212.1 GCA_025353235.1 Bryobacterales bacterium | reverse complement strand
GCGACAGTGTCGTGAGTGAGGCAGGTGAGAAAGGGCGTGATGTTGAATTGCGCGAATGCGTTAGTCGCGAAGAACGCTGGAATCAGAAGTGTCAGTATTTGTTTCATATATAAGTAGTCCTTTCAGGGGGGATCAAAAAATTCCCGACTGGGTTATGGGCGTGAAACCGATTAATCCGTTGGAAGGGTTCAGGAACTGGATGGCCACGTTCACGGAAGCACCTGGCGCCAGGTTTGCGGCTGCTGCCGTGATGTACGAAGAGCCGTTGCGCAGGCCGGTGTTGTTCGTCATGGTCACGCTTGGGGTCAGGTTGGTGAGCACTACTTGAAGCGGTCCGATGAGGGGCGAGGCGGTGGTGTTGGTCACGGTCATGGTTGCGACCCAGAGGCCGGTAGCGCGATTTCGTCCGAAGCCGGTCTGGGTGACGCTCACTTGCCCGGACACGTTCGTAATGGGATTCATCGTGGTTGGATCCAGGGCTGTGTCGTTGTCTGTATTCAGCTCACCGCCGCCGGAAACAGTGGCGGTATTGGTGAGGGTTGCTGGCGCTGTCGGGCTGACGTTTACTGTCACCGTGATGACTGGAAAGGCGCTGTGCACGGCCACGGCATCGGTGCGAGAGCAGATGTTTGACGGGTTGGGCGGTCCACAGGTCCAGCCGGTGCCAGCCATAGAGACGAGGGTCAGTCCGCTAGGCGGGAGGGTCTCGGCCACTGTTACGAGGCCGGTGCTGGGGGCTTGCCCTATGTTGCCGACCGAAAGCGTGTAAGTTGCACCGTTCTGGCCTTGCGAGAAATGGCCAGCGCTGCCGCCAGGGTGCGTTTTCGCGATCGTCAAATCCGGCAGCACCGAGTATCGGATCTGCCCAACGGCCCAATCGGCGTCCGACGCCAGCGTTACGGAGTCGAAAAACGCGCCCGGCGGGGCTATCGCCGTGAAGACCTGAGCACCGGCGTTGCCGTTTACCGCGAGCGAGACGCTCTTCACCAGTTGCCCGGCCATGAAGTAGTTCGCGGTCAAAGTGCGAACATTGGTGGGGCCCGGTTCGGCTTCGAAGCCGAAGATGGAAACGGGCTGGCTAAAAGAGAAGGTGACGGCGGTGATGGGATTGAAGTTCGTATCCTGGCCGGACCACAGCACCCTGGGAGTAGACGATTCGGTGGTGGGCGGCGAACCCCAGCTTGACCAGTTGTCACCCACGGTGCTGGCGCGCATCGGGGATGAGAAGGTGATGATGAGAAAGCCGTCGGAAATAGAATTGAGCAGAGCTTCATCGGGTTGGGCGAAGGTCACGAGATTGGTGCCTTTCACAGAGGCAGAAGCTAGGAAGGGAGCAGTGGTGGCTCGGCCGATAAGCGGGAGCAGGCAGGCTATTAGTATCGCTGTGGTGCGCGAAGAATTAACGAAGCGGTTCATTGATTACCTCTTGTGTCCGGGTTGGCCGCCCAGAGCGGTACCAGACCAATTCTGCTGGAGTGCGGGACCGCGGGGGAAGGTCCGAGGGGGTATGCGGGAGTATCGATACCCCATGAATGCGCCTATTCGCAGCGATTTGGCGATTTCTGCATTCGCTGAGAGAGCTGCGGCGTACTAGTTAGCAAGAGGCATTACGATCCTAACCTTGGCCCCACAATCGGCGGTTCTGGCGGCGGCACCCGCTGCGGTTCCGGATTTCGAAGCCGCCGTCCGGCAGAATCAGGCGATGGTCTTCAGCCTTGCTTATCATTTCTTGCGGGATCGGGCGGTGGCGGAGGAGTTGGCTCAGGAGGTGTTCCTCGAACTGTATTTGCACCAAAAGCAAATCCAGTCGCAGGATCATTTGCGCTACTGGCTGCGCAAGGTAATCAGTCGGCGGTGCATCGATCAGACTCGCAGGCTGCGGTTTCGGCAACATGTTCGCTTGGCCGACGTGCCCGAGCCGTTCGTCTGGATGCCGCTTACCGATCCGATGCTGACGCAACACCTGGGACAACTGGTGGGAGCGCTGACGGAAGTTCCACGCATGATCATGATCCTGCGTTATCAGGAGGACCTGGATCCGGCGGAGATTGCGGAGCTTCTCGAAATGCCGGTGGCCACGGTAAAAAGTCATTTGCAGCGCGCGTTGGCCTTGCTGCGCCGCAAGTTGAGCGCCACCATGGGAGGAGAATTCGAATGACTGACTTCGAAGATCGTCTGAAGAGCGCGTTGGCGCGCGAGCAGCCGTCGGCGGATTTTACGAATCGCGTGCTGGCTCAAGTGCAGCGGGTGGAGCAGGAGCGGCTGAGTCGCTGGAAGCCTTGGGCCGCCGGTTGCATTGCCGCTTCCTTGCTGATCGGCGGCTTCGGTCTGGCGGATATGGAGCAGCGGCGTGACCGCGAACAGGTGGAGTCTGCGCATGCCCAACTTGTGCGCGCGCTGGAGATTACGTCGGCCAAATTGCAACGAATTCA
>JANXQZ010001210.1 GCA_025353235.1 Bryobacterales bacterium | reverse complement strand
GATTCGGGCAAAGTCGCGGGCGCGGCGTTGGACGTTTTCGAAAAGGAGCCGCCTTCCCCGGATGACCCCCTGATCCAATTGGACAGCTTCATCGCGACGCCTCACATAGGCGGATCCACCGAAGAGGCGCAGGAAATATTGGGCGTGCGCATTGCCGAACAGGTGGTGGAATACCTGCAGAACGGCATCGCCTTAAACGCAGTGAACATGCCGACGCTCACTCGCGAGCAGTTCCGCACGCTTGGTCCGTTCGGAGCGCTAGCCGAAAGGCTCGGCAGCTTTGCGTCCCATATCATTAGCGGCAACCCTCGCATGGTTCGAATCGTGTATTTCGGCAAGATAGCCGAGCACAACACTCAATTGATTCGGAATGCGGCGGTGGCGGGAGTGGTGAGCCGGTCGCTTGCGCACCGCGCCAATGCGATTAATTCCATGCAAATCGCGACGGATCGAGGACTTGCGGTAGCCGAAAGGCATGATCGACAGTCTGGCCACGTCGATTCGGTTCTACTCGAGATCGAGACTGACTCCGGCACTACCACGGTGGAGGGCGCAGTCGTCCTGGATAAGCCGCGACTGCTTCAAGTGGACGGCATCCATTGCGAAGCGCCGCTCGAAGGCCATGTGACATTTCTGAAGAACGACGACGTTCCCGGGGTGATCGGGTTTATTGGCGGCGTGCTTGGCAAGAACGGAATCAACATCGGGACGTTCTCTCTGGGTCGGCGCGAGCCGCTAGCGGAAGCCATCTCCGTAATCGCCACCGATCATGCCGTTCCGGATTCCGTGCTGAATCAACTGCTGGAGAATCCGGCGGTCACTACAGCACGCTCGGTTCGATTTAGCTGAGCCGAGAAGATCCCGTCCCGTTTTGATACAACGGTGGTCCACAATTGCACGTTGCCAAAACGGGACAGGTAAAATCTTCTGCGGATTTGGTTCGACTTTGCTTGCAGGCGTTGATTCTCAAGCCCAACGTATTTGGAAGACAGCTTGCTCTAAAGATGGTGAATGAAAACAGGGAAAGCTCAAGGAACCAAGGTTGCTCCTCTAACAAGC
>JANXQZ010001200.1 GCA_025353235.1 Bryobacterales bacterium | reverse complement strand
TCCCAAGGCGCAACCGTTTATAGTTGATACAAACCAACACCGATCCTCACTTACCCATGAGAGGTTGAGATGAGCTGCGCTGCTCTGGAGAACTTGCTGGCGGCCGATGACGAGGGGTTCGACCTGGATCAGGATCTGCTTACCCGGGCGGACTTGGACGAAGATTTTCTCGCCGATGTGCTCGATCTAGATCCTTCTGAACACTTGGCCTCCTGTTTCACGTCCAGGTGCTAGAAAAGCTTGTAATAGTAGACATGCAGTGGCGAATGGAGAAGCCGTCGGATGCTTGCGTAACCGCAAACCGGCGAATTCTAAGACCAGCGCATCACCTCTTCGAGGTCGGCTGGTGCTGGCTCGGCCTAGAGCACTTGGAAATCCACCTGGGGGATGAGTCTTTGAGCTTCTTCGCTGGAAGGCCTTGACTATAAGAAGGGCGCTCCCAAGAATTCTCACATCGAGTTCACACGACCAGGGAGTCAGCTACAGATTTTTTAACTGCTTGAACTCAAGATAGGGATCATTCGTGGGGTCTTGAGGAATTGGCTCGCAACAAAAACAATATAGCGTGACCTGCTGTCAACGCGGAGTGAAGTCTTCGAGCTCAGCTGGAACACGGGTTTCTTCGAACGTGTTTCGAGATCTTGTAAACTGGGGAAGAACCGTTCTCGGCGGGGTGATGAAATTGGTATACATAGCGGACTTAAAATCCGCTGGTCCGTAAGGACCATATGGGTTCGACTCCCATCCCCGCTACCAAAATGGAAGGCCCGGAGCCCCGTCAAACGACAGGACACCGGGCACTGTTGGGAAGGAACTATTCGATATCCTTATTCCGCTTCTTGCGGTTGCGCTTGCGGGCTAGAGCTTCCTTGGTCCGGCGCTTCTCGCCCGGCTTCAGGAAAAAAGAGTGTCGCTTGATCTCTTTAATAATGTCTTCCTGCTGCACTTTCCGCTTGAACCGGCGCAGGGCGCTTTCTAAAGTCTCGCCCTCTTGCACGTTTACTTCTGCCAAATCGAATTCACCTCCCCCGGCAAAACTCACCCGCGACCTTTGCGGCCCCTGGGTGACTCATACCATCATATCCTTCCGCCCATAGCTGGCGCTTACGGAGTTGAACGCTTACCGCAGACAGTGGCCCGTCGCGCTCCGGTAGCGCCAGGTATATTTCCAGGACGGCCATGATAAGCCTCGTACGCCAGAATGGCAAAAGCGATTGCTTCCTTGGCGTCAATGTCCACGCCATAATCCGCCGAAGTTTTCACCTTCTGCTTCAGCGTCGCGCGCAGCCGTTCCATGAGGTAGCCATTATGCGCTCCTCCGCCGGAAACGATCACTTCCGTCGCAGCGGGAAAGCGTTCGATGGCCATCACAATTGTCTGGACGGTCAGTTCGGCCGCAGTAGCGAGCGCGTCTCGTTGGGCCAGATGGCTGAATCGCCTGACGAATGCCGAGCCGTATTGTTCGCGCCCAGCCGACCTAGGAGGATGTCGATGATAATAAGGATCAGCCAGCAACTCCTCCAGCAGCTTCAAGTCGATCTGACCCGTGCGTGCCATCGCGCCACCGCGGTCGTACAAGGCATCGCCCATCAAGGCATCCATCGCCATGTTTCCGGGACCCGCGTCGAACGCCACAACGTCCTCGATAGCCGCACTTGCGGGGATCATCGTGATATTCGCGATGCCGCCGATGTTCAGCGCAATGCGGCAAATCTTCGAATGGCGAAACATGCGAAAATCTACGGCAGGCACCAGCGGCGCGCCCTGTCCGCCAACCGCGATATCGTCAGGCCGAAAGTCCGCGATGGTAAGGACGCCGGTCCGCTTGGCGATCACCGCAGCCTCGCCGATCTGCATCGTGCTCGCCACTTTGTAGCCGAAGTACTCCACCGGCTCGCCCTCGTGAAAGATAGTCTGCCCATGCGATCCGATCAGGTTTAAGACGTTCACCGGGATGGCCAACTTCTCGCAAGTCCGAATCACGGCGTCGGAGAAGAGCTCGCCGAGCAGAAAGTTGAGCCGCGCGATGGAAGACGTGTGAGTGTTTGCGTTCGACACAGACAGGATCGCCTCGCGGACTCCGGGCGGGTACGGCACAGACCCGTGTCCCAGCACCTTGAAATGTTCGTCGATATCAATGATGGCTACATCGATGCCATCCACGGAAGTGCCGCTAATCACGCCCGCGACGATCACGATCTCTTCAACTCCCGCTGCAATTCGTTCAGAAGTTGAAGAGCATCGATCGGCCGCAACTCGTCCAACTTAAGTTGCCGGATGCGCTCGGCCAGCTGACG
>JANXQZ010001194.1 GCA_025353235.1 Bryobacterales bacterium | reverse complement strand
CGGCTGTTTCGGTGGCGCAATTACACGGACTACGGCACGGGCGTAGCGGGGGACCTGTTTGTCCACTTGCTGTCGGGTCTGCATCACGCCACGGGCTCGACCGGTCCCACGCGGGTATATGCGACCGGCGGTCAGCGATTCTGGCGCGATGGCCGCAATGTTCCCGACGTAATGCTGGCGCTTCTGGACTATCCCGCATTCACCGTATCGCTGAAGGTGAATTTCGAAAGCGGGCTTCCGCACGAATCATTCGGGGTGAAGTTCGTGGGCAGCGAAGGCACCATGGTCACTGGGTACAACGCGCTCACTCTCTCTCGCCGACCCAGGGAAACGGAACCGGGATTCACGATCGATACCTTCGCCAAGGCAACACAGGAGCAGTTCCTGCGCGAGTATCGCGCGAAGTATCCCGCCGCGCAGGGTATTCGTCCCGAGCGAGAGGAGACGTATGTGCCTCCCCAGGGATCGAATGCGCATCTCGAACATCACAAGAGTTTTTACAGGTCGATTCGGGAGAACCGGCCTTCGGTGGAGGATGCGGTGTTCGGATTCCGCGCGGCTGGTCCCGCGCTCTTGACTAACGCGAGCTACTTCGAGAAGAAGGTGTGCGGGTGGGACCCGGCGAAGATGGTTCGGACCGAGGCTTAGCTCAAGCCTGGATCGAAAGCTCGTTACTTTCAGAGATGCCGAGCACATCAGCTACCTTTCCCTATAAAAAAACCTCCAGCGTAACGGCCAAAACTAGTTCAGGAACGCTGATATCTCAATTTAGGTAAAGTTAGGTCCTAAGAAGATTAATTAGGTCCTAGAATAGTTGCGCGCTCGTACTGCCGGAACGGAGTTCGCTCAATATATTGCAGCCTTTCAGAGTTATTGAGACAATGACCGACGCGATAGTCATTCCTCATAATAGAAGGGTGGCGAATAAGAGCGGAGCATTGTGTTGTTGGTTGTGTCCTGTTATTGAAATATATTTGTGGCCGGGTTCTGGTATTGCGGGCGCATGAGCTGGGTTACCGTCATCTGGTCCATGACCGCCTCCGCTTGTCTCACGCTGGCCCTGATGCATGGTTGCATCTGGTGCCGCCAGCGGGACGTCATCGCCAACTTGCTGTTTACACTGACCGCAGTGGGGGCTGCGGCCTTGGCGTGCTGTGAACTGGCGATGATGCGGGCGAATACGCCGACTGCATTCGGGTTCGCCCTTCGCTGGACCCATCTGCCGGTCTGGGTGATTTTCGTATCGCTTGCTTGGTTCGTGCGGCTCTACCTTCAAGCGGGCCGCCCATGGTTGGCTTGGACTGCCTGCGGCCTACGGACCTTCTCTTTAATTGCCAATTTTCTATTTGGGGAAAACCTTAATTATCGCCACATCACTCGACTGCATAGCGTCTGATTCTTAGGCGAATCCATCTCCTCGGCTGAAGGCGAGTCGAATCCCTGGATGTTGGTCGGCCAGTTAAGTTTGATCTTGCTGGT
>JANXQZ010001170.1 GCA_025353235.1 Bryobacterales bacterium | reverse complement strand
GTTCAAGGTCCCCGAAGAGATCACGGTTAGGACGTTTCCTGCCCACCCGCGCTACGGCCCGAGGGCAGGGGCGGGCAATGAATCGTTTCTGAATGCGGCGCTGCTGCAGGGAGCTTTCTTGAGCTTGCTCGATCCGTATCGAAGCCAAATCGCCGTGCTGATCTTCGAGTTTGGAACGTTTTCGAAGTCGTGCTATCGGGATGCGATGGAGTTTGTGGCGGATCTGGATCCTTTCCTGGCCGCGCTGCCGCCCGCGTTCCGCTATGCCGTCGAGATTCGCAACGAGGAGTTTCTGGTCCCAGAATATTTCGGGTGTTTGCGGCAGCATGGCGTGGCGCATGTCTTCAATGCCTGGACTCGGATGCCCGCGCTGCGGGAACAAATCTTGTTGCCGGAAGTCTTTACGGCGGACTTCACCGTGGCTCGCGCGCTATTAAGACGCGGACGGCCATACGAGGAAGCGGTGGCCAAGTTTGCACCTTATCGGGATATACAGGATCCAAGTTTAAGCACGCGGCGGGCATTGCGCGATCTTATAAAGCACGCAAGGGATCAGCGCGAGCCGTCGTACATCTTTGTCAACAACCGTCTCGAAGGCAGCGCGCCAGGGACTATTGAAGCCATTGTTGAATAGTTCCGATAGCCTACTGAGATGAACCGTGGGTGGCGTTAGAATCGAGTCATGCAAGTGCTTGGCCAGCCAACGCCGGAAAAGTTAACCGTCGCTGAGGATCGTTTGCTGCGTCCAGTACCCGGAAGTGACATTGAACGGGCAGCGGAGTACGGTATCGATTTAACACGTGCTCGTTGAACAATTGCGACTGACTACTTCCGAACGAGCGAGAAAACTGGTGCTGGCCTCGACGGTGCTGGAACGAGTGCAAAGAAGCGCTCGCACACGTTCTTGATGCAGTTCGAGAGCGGCCCAGGCGCTCTGCGACGCGGACGTCGAGTTTGTGGTAAGCGGGGGTCTTGCGGCCACTTTCCACGGCAGTGCGCGAGTAACTTACGATTTTGACATTTGCTACTCTCGGTTGCCGGCCAACTTGCGCCGGCTGAGCGCAGCGCTGGCTCCCTCCCAGCCCGCGGCCGAGAGGATTTCCGGCTAATCTGCCGTTCCTTTGGCTGGCAAGCCGTAACCCTGCCTGGCAGCCCCGTAGTCTTAAACATTATTTAATCAGAAACGGCCAATGCTGGATCAGCTTGAAGCCGAAGCGCGCTATCAGCAAGTACACCACGCCCGCCGAGACCGCAATCAGTCCAAGCAGAGGCAACACAACCAGTTTCCACGGGAACGGCTTTCCTTCCCTCCTCAACACGATTAGATAGCCGATAAAAACGCCCAGGAAGTACAGCAGCGTCATCGGGACCGCGAACAACATGAGATTGAACACGTCAGGAGTCGGCGTAACCACCGCCGCAATGATCACGATCGCCAGAATCGCGTACCGGGAATGCCGAATTAGGAAGCGAGGCGAAGCCAGGCGGATCAGCGTCAGAAAGATGATCAGCACCGGCATTTCAAAGACCAGGCCCACACCCAGAGTCACGTCAACGAAGAGATCGAAATACTCCGTAATCGTGACCATCGGCTGCACTGAATTCGTCATGCCGATGCCGAGCAGAAACTCCAGGCCGAAACGAAACGCAATAAAGTAAGCGAATAGGCCGCCTGTGATGAAGAGACCAGCGGTGGAGAGAATGCCGGGAATCGCCCAGCGACGTTCCTTCTGATAAAGCCCAGGCGAGATGAACGCCCAGAGTTGATAGAGAATCCAGGGCGACGCGATGAAGATCGAACAGAGGAGCGGCAGCTTCACCCAAATGATGGAAAAACCTTCCATTGGCTGAGTCATTACCAGCTTGGGAGGAATTACGTTTAGATGCTTGAGGGCTGCGGTCGCGGGCTCTTGAATGACATCCCACAGTTTGCCCGCGCCAAGCAAGCTCACGACAAATGCGACCGCTAACCCGTACAAAGCCCGGATGATGCGGGTTCGCAGTTCCTCCAGGTGCTCCATGAACGACATGCGAAGCATGCCATCGTTGTCCCCGTCATCATCGTCCAAGGGGGGCTTGGGTGGCGGCGGCGGTTTCTGAATAGCTCCGCCCTTTTGAGCGACCACCATGGCCGTCTCGGACACCTCAGTCTGCGGAGAGTAGCTAACCTCCGTTTCTAAAGTGCGCGGCTCAGACGGAGTCCCGCCTTCGGGAGGCGGAACTCCCAGCTTCTGTTCGTCCATGTTTTCGGTTTGGCTTCGTTTTTACAACTAGCCGTTGACGGAGTGCGGCTCCGGCGTTGGATGGGAGCTGACCGGCGGTTCGGGAAGTACTTCCGTGTGCGCGGCAGGGGTCCTAGGGACCGTTCCATTGCCTTGAGTCTCGTGCGAGACGGCTGTCTCAGCGCCCTGAGTTGCGGATGCGCTTACAGTGGTTGGATTTGCTTCAGTGGATTGGTAAGGCTCGGAGCCATAGGCGCCCGAATCGTAATAAGGGGAGTCGTACTGCTCGTAAGTGGTTTGAATCTCGCTCGTATAGCTGCGTGTAACTTCTTTGATCGACTCGCTTTCCCGTTCCAGTTCTCGCATGTGTGTATCGAAAGTAGCTTTGAGTTCGCTCTGCGCGCGGCGAAACTCGGTAATCGCTTTTCCGAGCGTCTTGCCCAACTCCGGCAACTTCTTCGGACCGAAGAGGACAAGGGCCACAAGGAAAATGACAATCATCTCCTGCACACCCACGGGACCCATTTAGTAGACCTCCAGACTTTTTTATGATAGCAGAGCCGTCGGTCGTGCTCGCGCAACTTTGTTCCAACGTAGTCCATTTGAACTATAGTTGTAATCTTTTGTAATCCATCCCATGGTGATACCATGCCGTTCAGAGGCTGCGTTCATGCACCAGCGAAGAATTATCCTTGCCCTCTCGGCTGCTCTAATTAGTACTTTAGGCGCGTCCGCTCAAGTCGCCCCAACCTTTACTAAACAATTCTTCGGTGTGGTGCCGGCACCATTCCTGCGACTCGATGGAACTACGGTTCCTTTAAGGTTCACGATCAAGAATGTAAACGTAAGCACTGGCTTGATGGATATCGCCTTCACCGACACTTTGCCCGCAGGCCTGAAAGTCGCAAGTCCGAATGGTATTGCGGGCAGTTGCGGGTCGGGGATTGTCCCTGTGGCAATTGCCGGATCGAACTTAATCACTTTTTCCGGGGGAGTTCTCCCTACTGGTCCGTTTATCTCTTGCTCCTTCAGTGTGAATGTGGTCGGCGTAGCCCTCGGCGTTCAAAATAACGTTACGTCTCCCATAACTGCGACAGCCACCAGTAACGGAGCATCCTTGACCGGCGCAGAGGCAACCGCAAGCATCCAAGTTATTCCACCGCGATTCACAAAAACCTTTAATCCAAGCACAGTGCCCGTTGGCGGAACTTCCACGCTGACGTTTAGGTTCGAACCAGTGACTTTTTCTGATACACTCACGGTCTCCGATACATTTCCGGCCGGTCTTGTCCTCGCGGCAGGCGGCGCAACTGCTTTTAACTGCCCGCTTCAAGTAGTCCAAATCACGGCAGTTGTGAATACCGGATCCATCACGGTTGCAGACAACGAAGGTAATAATTTTATCGATTGTACAATCAGCTTCTTAGTACAAGGGAACACGCCCGGCGTGCTGACTAATACAGCTACGCTGGACGATCTCGCTGCGTTTCCGATCACGGCGTCGGCAGCACTAACCGTCCTTCCGCTAGCGCCGAGCATTATTAAAGCATTTACTCCCTCGACGATATCCATTGGCGGCAACTCGACCTTATCGTTTACCGTCAACAACCCGAATGCGGCCACATCGCTCACCGGCGTCACCTTCTCCGACACCTTCCCCGCCAATCTTATCCTCGCGGCGGCTGGAACCCAGACCGCT
>JANXQZ010001079.1 GCA_025353235.1 Bryobacterales bacterium | reverse complement strand
TGCGGTGAACGGAACTATCTCCGCTGCCGCCGCGCCCGCCAAATCAGAATGCCGATCACGATCAGCAGAACCGGAAGAAAATCGAGTTTCAGCGAAACGTTCGAGCTGCCGGTTGCCAGCACCTTCAGCATCAACGGGTTCGGGCAAGCGGCTCACGTGTTCTTTAACAAGAGCGTGAATCGGCTTACCCTGCCTGAGGCGGCTCTCCTGGCTGGAGTGATTCAGCGGCCGAGTTTCTTCAACCCGTTTCGGTATCCGGAACGGGCCGTTGATCGACGAAATATTGTATTGCGCCTGATGCACGATAACCGCTACATCAGCAGCGCCCAATACGCCGAAGCGATCGCTTCTCCTTTAAAACTGTTGCCGGGCATCGCCGATCTTTCCGACACTCAGTACTACCTCGATCTGGCAGGCGAGGAGACCCAAAAGCATTTAGAAAATCGTGAATGGCACGGCGTGGCCGACGTTTACACCACCATCGATCTCCGTCTGCAACAAGCGGCCGAGAACGCCGTCCGAGATGGAATGAAGAAGCTGGATTTAGAGATTAAGCGGCGTCATAAAGGTGTTCATGAAGACGAGCCTCCGCAAGTGGCCCTCATCGCGCTTGACCCTCATACGGGTCAAGTAAGAGCGCTGGTTGGCGGTCGCAGCTATTCGGTTTCCCAGCTCAACCGAATTCTCGCCAAACGCCCGCCTGGTTCCGTTTTTAAGCCTTTTGTCTATGCAGCTGCGCTGAACACCGCCGTCAATGCCAGTCCCAAGGTGTTCACGCAGGGTTCCACGGTTACGGATGTGCCCACTGTGTTCCACTTCTCGAACCAGACTTATAGCCCGGACAACTTCGAGCACCAGTTTTATGGTCAAGTCACGTTCAGGCAGGCGCTCGCGAAATCTATGAATGTGGCAACCGTTCGAGTGGGTGAAATGGTTGGCTACGATGCGGTTGTGGCCCTCGCGAAGCGCGCCGGGATGAACGAAGATATCCAGCCAACGCCTGCCGTCGCGCTGGGTGCTTATGCGGTTACGCCTTTGGAGATTGCCGGTGCGTATACTGTCTTTGCAAACGGCGGTGTTCGCGAACGCCCGATGCTGATCGACGCGGTGCGCCAAAGCGACGGCACGGGGGTTTATGAGAGGGAGACGGCTCCTCGGCGTGTCCTTGATCCGCGCGTTGCGTTCCTGATGGCCGACATGCTGCAAGAGGTGATGCGAAGCGGCACGGCGGCCGGAGTGCGATCCATGGGATTTAAACTACCTGCAGCAGGCAAGACCGGAACATCGCACGATGGATGGTTCGCAGGCTTCACCTCGGATTTGCTGTGCGTGGTTTGGGTGGGGTATGACAATTATCACGAACTCAACGTGGAAGGAGCGCATTCCGCGCTCCCCATCTGGACCCAATTCATGCTGGAAGCTGCCCGCTCGCGGAAGTACCGGGAGGCAAAACCGTTTGGGGTGCCGAACGGAGTGGTGCGCGCAACGGTGGACCCGAGCACTGGCGGGCTCGCAAATGAGTACTGCCCCTCCGCCGTGACCGCCTACTTTATTGACGGTACACAGCCGGCGTCCACCTGCACGCTGCACAACGGGATCATCGAACCGGTTACGGTACTGGAAAACGTGTCCGGGGAGCAAATCCGTCCCTAGAAAAGAAGCTGCCCAACGCTCAAGTCAAATTGATTCAGGACTGTGGGCCATGCAATCTTACCCAATGCCACTTATGTGGCAAATTGTGGGGCAGCCAATCCTGGCTGCCGCCGGCTTTCTCAGGGTACAAATACTCTCTGACAGCCCGGAAAGCCGCCTAAAAGGCGGCTGCAGGCAAGATTGCCTGCCCCACAATCAATGCCGAATCCCGATCCAAACTCTACACGTCTACCCAGCCTCGCTTCTTGGAGCTTTCAAGCACAGTCTCTAACAACTTCATTCCATGAAGCCCATCCGCGAACGTCGGATACTCAACGGGGGCAGTTGGATCCGCCACGCGCGCATAGAAGCGCTTGAACACTTGCTTATGCGTGTCGTCGTATCCTTCACTGTGCCCGCCGGGCAGATCGGCATAACCGGCAGCTTTGGGATACAGCAGGGAAGGATCCTTTACGATCAGTTGATTGGGCGAGTTCCTGTGCCCAATCCACAATTCATCAGGCCGTTCCTGGTTCCAGGACACTCCCGCTTTCGTGCCGTAGATGTCGAAGGCGAACATATTCTTTCGCCCTGCCGACATCTGGCTGACGGTGAACGCGCCGCGTGCTCGGTCGCCCAAGTGCACCAGGACGGCTCCAAAATCCTCGGTGTCGATTTTTACGGAATCGTAATCGGCTGGGGACAAAGTCTTGCCTGCAAACGTCTCCACGGCAGTCTTCGGCCGCTTGCGCGTCTTATGAAATGTTGCAAGATCGGCGCATAACGATGTGATGGAAAGCCCCGTCACGTGCTGGATCAAATCCATCCAATGCGACCCGACATCTCCGACTGCTCTGAGTTGGCCGTTGTCCTTCGTTTCAATGCGCCAGTTCCAATCCGTGTCATAAAGCAGCCAATCTTGCGAATAAGTGCCCTGAACAATGAGAATGTCGCCCAGGTCCCCCGCCTCGATCATCCGACGGACTTGCTGGACTACGGGATAGTACCGCAGGTTGTGCTCCAAGCAGTTCGCCAAACCAGTCTTGGCCGCTAAATCCACCAACTCCTTTGCTTGGGCCGCCGTGACGGTGAACGGCTTTTCGCAAACCACGTTCTTCCCGGCCTCGAGCGCTTCCTTGCAGATCGGGAAATGCAGCGCATTGGGGGTCAAAACGTGAACTGCTTGTATCTCGGGGTTCGCCAGCACCGTCTTATAATTG
>JANXQZ010001078.1 GCA_025353235.1 Bryobacterales bacterium | reverse complement strand
GCGCGCGATCTCCACCAGCCGCCGCGCCAGCTCCGTACCCAGACCGCGCTTCTGAAAGCCGTCGCTCACCAAAACAGCCACTTCCGCGTCGTTCTCGCCATGAACCTTCACTAGACGCCCTACCGCGATGATCTGGCGCTCGCTCGAGGCTGGGTCTCCTCGCTCAGCCACCAGCGCTATTTCGCGGTCATAGTCGACAAAGCAGTTACGCGTGAGCCGGTCATGCGAAACGCGCTGGCCGAGGCCGACCATGTGGAAGTATCGAAGATAGACGCTCCGGTCGGAGAGCGGCTCGTGGAACCGAACCATCAGTGGCTCATCCTCGGGGCGAATCGGCCGGATGAGGATGCTCTCGCCATCCTTTAACTGCCATGGCCGGACGTACTGAACCGGATAGGGTCGTATCGACAGCTTGGGAAGTTGTTCCTTCCCGACCTCCGGCCCATGCAGCACAACGCGCGCATCAAGCGCGATCAGCCCATTCCCCGACGCCAAAAGTGGGTTGATGTCGATCTCCTTGATCCAGGGTTGATCCACAACCAGCCGGCTAAATGCGACCATCAACTGTTCGAGCTGGGCCAAGTCTACGGGCTTCCAGACGACTGAACCGCGCCGAATCTTCGAGCATACTTCCGATGACTTCCCGATACTCCTCGCCGCTGGATTGCTCTTGCAACCCGGCCTCACCCACACTACGAATCGCCATTAAGGGCGTCCGAAGCTCGTGGGCGGCATCTGAGGTGAATCGGCGCAACTGCTCGAATGTGCGTTCAAGTCGTCCCAGGGTTTCGTTGAACGCCTGAGCCAGGAGGCCAAGCTCATCGTTCGGGTTTTCCACGGCAAGACGCGCTCGCAAGTCGTCGCCATTGATTTCGTGAGCCCGACGAGCCATCCGTTCGACAGGGCTCAGAGCGCGCCTAGCCAGAAAATACCCCGCGAAGCCGGCGAATCCGAGGGCGATTGGCAGACCGGCCATTAGGCCGATCACTGCCTGCCATAGATTCTGCCAAAGAGGAGCTTCATCGAAGGCGAGGAAGGTGTCCGCGTGGAGGCACAGTCCATCTGAGCGGTTTCGGGATGATCGTGGTAGTCGCTCCGTAGCAACAACCTGCCGTCGGGCGCAAAGCTCAGGAGGCCTTCCACCGTTTCGAGATCCTCGATTGCGAGATTATCCAGTTGAGTGCGCAGATGAAAAAATAACAGCGTGGACGCGCCCAGCGGAGTGTATCGCCATGGTTCTTTCCAAACCTCTCGCGCCAGCATCTCGCGAGAAACGACCCGTCCCTGATGATGAACAAGGTAGGCGAGCAACTCAAATTCCCTGGGGGTCAAATCCAGCGTCTGATTGTCGCGCCATGCGTGTTGCCCCCGCCGGGCGGATACGCGTCCGTCAGCCGGTCCAGCGCATCGGCATAGCTGTACGTGGACAGTTCCGAATTGAGGGACCGAATGGCCCAAAGGAGTTTTGTCGGGATATAAAAAGGGCCGAACCCGCCAGATTCGGTCCCCTTCGATGTTTGTTGTTTCAGAGACATCATGGCAGAGTCGTCACGAGTTCCTCTCGAACTGAGCACCATTGTTTCAACCATTTAGGATCAGCGCGCGGC
>JANXQZ010001069.1 GCA_025353235.1 Bryobacterales bacterium | reverse complement strand
CAGGATTGGCTGCCCCACAACGCTGCCCAATATTGTAGCGGTCAAGAAATCAGGACTTGAAGGCAGAGACGGCGTTGGCCAACGTCTCGTAGGTGGAGAAGATGGTATCCAGCTTGGTGAGTGTTAACACCTCGCGCACTCGCCGATTCGCTCCTGCTAGGGCGAATTTGCCGTGGCCGTCCCGTGAGATGCTGGTATAAATCGCGATCAGAAAACCGATGCCTGTCGAATCGATATAAGACACATCCGTAAAATCGGCGATGATCCTGGTGCAGCCCTGCTTTTTCAGTTCTTCGGTTTTTTCGCGCAGATAGTCGGTGTCTTGACCCGTGGCGAAACGACCCTGCAAGCGCAAGATGCACACACCGTCCTGATTGTCGAAGGTGACGACCATTCGCACCATCGTACTACAGGCTAGGGCCGGTTCAGATATTTTTCATAGAGCTTGTGGTGCTTGTTGTCCAAGTCCACGCTCTTGCCTTTGATAAAGAGCTGGGTCACCTGAGTCTTGGTCTCCAGAGGGTCGCCATCGGTCATCATCAGATCGGCCCACTTGCCTTCTTCGATGGAACCGATGCGGTCCGACACGCCCCAGATCTCAGCGGCGTTCAAGGTCACCGCTTTCAACGCTTCTTCATAGGGAAGTCCGAAGGCAACCGCGGTAGCCGCCTGATACGGCAAATTGCGGGCGAATTGGTTGTTGAAAGTTCCGAACGCAAACTTGATCCCCGCTTTGTAAAACTCGCCCGGGAGCGTGAATGCCGCATCGTAGGGATCATCTTCGTTGAGGGGGAGGGCCAGGGTAGGTCCAAGAATTACCGCGATCCCTTTGGCCTTCAGCTCCGGACCCATGCTGCCCAGTTCCTTCGGATCCGCCAGCACCAGCTTCACTTTCTGCTCCTCGGCAAATTTCACTGCATCGCGGATGGCGCGCTCGCGTCCCGTAACGGCCACCAGCGGCATCTTGCCTTCGAGAACGGGCAGCATGGCTTCGAACTTCAGGTCCGTGTTGATGGGCATGCCGCTCGCCTTCGCTTTCTGGTAGCGGCGGGCCTCCTCAAAGAATTCCTTCATCTCGCGGAGCTGCGTATCGTAGGCCTTCTTCGCTTCCGTGAACGAAGAATTCGGGCGCATGGCCGCAGGCATCATGTCGGCGAAACGGCCAGGAGCCGATGGCATGGTCGGGAAATTCATAGCCATGCCAGCGCTCTTCTTGACGTCCATCTCTTCCCAGGTCCAGCCATCGAGATGCACGAGGGCCGCTTGGCCTCCAATGATGCTCTGCTGGCCTCCGCCGCCGCGCATCCCACCCTCGCCCCGTCCTGCGGTCATCGGCAAAGTAATCGCCGTGGTGATCCCATTGGCCCGAACGACGGGGATGTGCTCGCTAGACGGATTGATCGCGATCTCGGCGCGCAATTGCGGATTGAACTTTCCAATCTCGCCCGTATCCACCGTTTCGCGGACCGAGCTAACTTCCGATAGGCCAAGTTCCGTGGCCGAATCGATCATGCC
>JANXQZ010001003.1 GCA_025353235.1 Bryobacterales bacterium | reverse complement strand
ATCCCGCATCCCTTGCACCAGGCTCTGCATCATCTCGTCGTAATAAACTCCGAGCACCTGGAAGGTCTTTTGGTCGAAGAACCCGTTCAAATGGAACGACTCCTCTTTGATCATCCGGATCCGGTTTGCCCGTTCGCCCGTGATGGATGCGGTGCTGTTGTCGATGTAATCGCCCGCCTTCGGGACCGAAAAACTCAACACAGGCATGGACAGGTAAGAGAGGCAAACGTTGCACAGGCCGCCGCCGCAGCTAATACCGATCCCGGTGTAATTCGAGCTTTCGAGTTCGGCATAAATCACGGCCAAGCCTTCATTGATGCTGCGGACTTCATGGCCTAGATCCAGGAGCAACTGCTTCACGCTGGCTTCATGGTAGGTGAGGTTGTCCTCCGAACCGAGCGGGGGAGCTGGAACGGTGAAGCACAGCTTAGCTTTCTGAGGCGACTGGGCCAACATGGAAGTCACGATCTGGCGCAGCATTCGCAAGCTGTCGGGTTCGGATGAATTGAGCAGCCCACGGTTCATCGTCCGCCGGGTTTCCACGTTCAGCAAGTCCGCGAACTTGTCCGACTCGTTCCCGTGAACCACGATCTCCGTTGCCGTTGCGGTGTGAGGAATTTCGGCCTTTTTGAGAACGGCTTCGGTCATCTTCGAGTAGGGGATGGTGACGAAGGCGTTTAGCTGGGTATCGTAGTCATAACCCTCGCCGGTGCGTCGAGCTAGACAGATTCGGCTGGTGCCCACGTCGAGTCCGAGAGCGAGCGGGCGGTTCACTTCATTGTTCTTCATTTGGCGTCTCCTTGGCAGGCTCGCTTGATCTAGCGGCTGCCGCGATCTCTTTATAATTGTTCCGAAGCGCTGCCCTGTATTGCGCCAGCGGAAAGTTGAGCTTGGCCGCGCGGCCTCGAATTTCCGACTCGGCGCGCAATAGGCCGGGCATAAGCCTAGCGCCCGTGGATGACACGAACGAGGGATCGTAGTCAAATCCGAAAGCGAACAGAGCGGCGGGCGGGTCGGCGTAATTATCCTGCAGGCCGAGTTCGAGAAATGGGAATTTATCTGCCCAATCGGTATGATAGCCGATCAGCATATTTAAGGGATTCAGGGAAACCTGCGCGTGGGTTACACAGCTTCGCGGCCCTATTTGGTAGCGGTCCCGCAGCATTTCGGTGAGCACGCGGGCAGCGTCCACTTGCGCCGGGGTTGCGGTGGGCCGGCCTTCTCCAGCCTGCGTTTGAGTCTCGAACGCGATGCCCAGGAAACTGCTGTTCAAATTGACGTAAACCTTCGTCTCGTCCGCCCAGGCGGAGTGGCCGGCATGAAACGCTATGTCGGACTCCTTCACCACCCGGAATACTCGGCCGAATCGGTCAATAAAGAAATGGTACGAATGACCCTGCTGGACGAAATTCAGCACGGCAACACTTATTTGCTGAAGGGTTTTATTCTGATCCTTCTCAAACGGCGCGAGAATGCTTTCGGTTGTATGAAAAACGATCCCGGCGGGCTGGTCTTGGTACTGAACGTGGCCGATATCCGCCTGATTGCGCGGATACACGGCATAGGGCATCCTCAGCACATTAGCAATGGCGAACCTGTTATCGATTCTCAAACCATTGCTGTAGGTCTCAACACCGTTCTTTTGATCGACCAGCCAAACCCCGGTTGCCGCCTTAGCCTTAGCGGGCACCTGGATGGGCGCGGGAACAAGGGGAGCGATCCTCAGCGCCGGGATCACAGGCTCTACCCTTGATACGGAATAGCCTGAAGCTAAGACCATGCCCAACGCGACCATCAGGCCTATGCTCAGACTCGGCCTGGGAAGCAAACGGGTCCAGATTCTAGCCGGTTCCGGATCGAGAAGCAGGCGTTCGTGAACATGCCCTCGCAAGTAGCGCAGGCGCTCGAAGGGATCCTGAATCGAGTTTGCGCGGCTCTCGACGAGCTTGCGATGCAGGAACAGCCACACTTTTTTTTGGATACCCATCCTCTCAGTACGTCAACTAGGCGATAATTCTCCCGATTTGTGGATCGACTTTTTCTCTAGAGAACTTTAGCTTCCAATTGTAGCCGTTATGGACAACGAACGAGCATGGGCGCAGCCTTCCGCGTACCATGACAAAGAGCCTATATTGTCCATTACCCGATGAACCGCGCGAATCGGTCGATCAAAACGTATATCGTGGAGAGGGATGCTCGAAAACGTTAACCTCAAGCGAAAACTGTCACGCGACGAGTACAAGCGCATTCTGCCCGAGCTTGAGAATCGTCTTTACATGCTGGAAAAGGCCTGCTGGGATAATCAGATTCCGTCGATAGTGGTAATTGAGGGATGGGACGCCGCAGGCAAAGGCACGGCCATCGCGAGCGTTACCCAGCGGCTAGATCCGCGCGGTTTCAAGCTATATCCGATCAGCGCGCCCCGCGCAGATGAGCAGCAGCGGCCTTGGCTGTGCCGATTCTGGCTAAAGGTGCCGAATCGCGGCGAGATGGTGATCTTCGACGGAAGCTGGTACGGGCGGGTGCTCGAGGAGCGGGTGGATGGCCTTCCCGAGAAGGTTTGGCGCGAGGCCTACCACGACATCCTCGAGTTCGAGCGCATGCTGGCCGATGACGGCACGGTGATCCTCAAGTTTTTTCTCCATATCGCTAAGAAGGAGCAGAAAAAACGGTTCCGCGCGCTGGAGGACGATCCTCTCGAATCGTGGCGGATCACGGCCGAGGATTGGGTCCGGCACGAACATTACGACGATTATCTGGGGGCCGCAGAGGAAATGCTGGAGCTTACCGAGTCGGAATACGGGCCATGGGTAATCGTGGAGGCGACGTCGCGCTGGTATGCGCGCAAGCGAATTTTCGAGCAGCTGATCGCAGCCCTGGAGAAGCGTCTGGGAACCCAAGCCCCTCCGGTGGAAAAGCCTGGGGCGGCGGCGGTGGACGATGCCGATCTCCGGGCCGCCATGGATGCCCTCGAAGCCGAGGAGCCGGGAGATATCTGATGCTGGATGATCTCGATTTGAATGTGTCCCTTGACCGGGATACCTATGTGAGGGAGGTTACGCGGCGGCAAGTGCAGCTCAGAGAGCTCGGCAACCAGATTTATCTCCAGAAGCGTCCGGTGGTGCTCGTATTCGAAGGGTGGGACGCCGCAGGCAAGGGCGGCGCAATCAAACGCATCACCGAGAAACTGGATCCGCGCGGGTATGTCGTATACCCAATCAGCGCGCCTGCGGGCGAAGACAAGACCAAGCACTACCTGTACCGATTCTGGAGGAGGCTCCCGGAAAGCGGTCAGATTGCGATTTTCGATCGGTCCTGGTATGGCCGGGTGCTGGT
>JANXQZ010000609.1 GCA_025353235.1 Bryobacterales bacterium | reverse complement strand
GCGCGAACCGTTGGCGCGATGAGCAGGAGTGGCCGCTGGCCCGCGCTCGCAACATGCCGTTCTATTTGACAGGCAAGGGCGGAGCCAACGGGCTGAAGGGCGACGGGGGTCTCGAATGGCAAGTACCGAAGAAGAACAAGGTTGATTCGTTCACTTACGATCCCAAGAACCCGGTTCCAACTGCTGGCGGCGCCGTTTGCTGCACGCCGAAAATATTTCCATGGGGGCCGATGGACCAGCGCACGGTGGAAGGCCGCGACGACGTGCTGGTCTACAGCAGCCAGCCGCTCGCCCGCGAACTGGAAGTGACCGGGCTGGTGAAAGTGCTGCTGTACGCTTCGACCAGCGCCCTCGATACCGATTTCACGGTCAAGCTGGTGGACGTCTTTCCGGGAGGCGAGGCTAGAAATTTGACGGACGGGATGTTGCGGCTGCGCTACCGCCACGGGCTGGACCACGCCATTCTCGCGCAACCTGGAGAGGTTTATCCGATCATGATCGACGTAGGCGTTACCAGCAACGTATTCCTGACTGGACACAGGATCCGGCTGGAGATTTCGAGCAGCAATTTTCCCCGGTTCGATCGTAATCCCAACACTGGAAAGCCGGTGGCCGATGAAACCGTGCTGAAGAAAGCGCTGCAAAACGTGCTGCACGGACCGAAGTATCCGTCGCGTGTCCTGTTGCCGGTGGTGCCGGAGTTGGGCCAGGCAGCAGCGAGCCTGAACGCCCCGGCGCGCTTGGGCCGACGTCCTATCCCCGTGAACGCTTGGCGGAATTGATTTCAAAGCGGCCAACGCGGTAAGCTGGACAAGTCACCCCTTCCAGGCGCGGTAGCCAAGTGGTAAGGCAGAGGTCTGCAAAACCTTTACTCAGCGGTTCGAATCCGCTCCGCGCCTCCACCGAAAAAATTATGCGCAAACACCTAGTGACCGTCCTGCTCTTCGGTGGCACGCTATTAAACGCCCAAGACATATATACGATCGCCGGGATTCCTTACAACCACAGAAATGACGTAGACAGCCAGCCAGCTTTGATGGCACCCCTCGGGCCGGTGTACGGGCTGCTAATCGACAAGCTCACGGGTCGGCTGATTTTCCACGATCAGTTGCTGGTGCTGCGGCTGGAGACGGAAGGCACCTTGCTGACTGTGGCGGGAACGGAATCTTTCTATACTCCGCTTCCCCGTCCCTCCGATAGCAATCTTGCGAGCGCCCTGCGGGTTGGGGTGCTTCGGGGTATGGCGCAAGACGCTGCTGGGGCTTTCTATCTGGCTGATGCTGGTGCGGGGCGTGTTTACCGGATAGCTCCAGATGGGACCGTGAGCACATTCGCGGGCGGAGGTACGTTGCCGCCGGGCTTTCAAAGCAACGGTGGACCGGCAACGGCAGCACAGCTCTTATCACCCCGCGGGCTCGTTTTCGACTCGAAAGGCAACCTCGATATTGCTGAAGTGTTCTGCAGCTGCATTCGAAAAGTCACACCTGACGGCATCATTTCCACCGTGTACACGCTTCCTCCGCCGCCTATGAGAGCCAGGCTGCCGAACATCGAGGGTCTCGCAATCGACGCGCAAGACAACCTCTACTTCACGGAATATTATGGGCATGTGGTGGTGAGACTGGCGGCGGACGGGTCTGGCGCGACAACCATCGCAGGCACGGGGACCGCCGGATACAGCGGCGATGGCGGTCTGGCGAACGCAGCGCAATTGAGCGGTCCGAGCGGAGTCACCCTGGATGCGAGCGGCAACCTCTTTATCGCCGACACCTTAAATCATCGCATTCGCAAGGTCGCTTCCGACGGAACTATCTCTACTTTCGCGGGCACTGGCACGTGCGGATTTTCAGGTGACGGAGGACCTGCCGTAGCGGCTCAACTGTGTCAACTGGCGCAAACGGTGTTTGACGGAGACGGCACCCTGCTCATCGCCGACTACGGCAACCGTCGCGTGCGTAGGATTGCGGCGGATGGAACGATTTCGACAATCGCGGGAAGCGGAGCAAACGACCCGGCTTTGTTTCATCCGGCGCCCAGCGGCAATGGAGGACCGGAAATCCATGCTGCCTTCAACCTGCTAAGCGGCGCAGCATTTGACTCTGTCGGGAATCTGTACTTGAGCGACTCGCAGGCCAACGTGATTCGCAAAATATCGGTGAATGGGACAGTTAGCACCTTCGCCGGCACCGGCGAGAATAAGTACAGCGGCGACGGAGGGCCCGCAGCGAACGCAGCCATCGATCACCCGGGACCTCTGTCCGTGAGTCCGGATGGTTCCTTGTATGTAATCAGCGGAGACAGCAGAATTCGTAAAATTTCGCCGGATGGGACCATCCACTTGGTGGCAGGATTGGGTACCGGCACGGGGCTTAATCGATCAGGAGGGGACGGCGGACTGGCGGTGCACGCAACGCTGAACGAACCTGGCCAGGTGGCCTTCGATCAGCAAGGCAACGTCTACATCGCCGATACTTCGAATGCGCGCGTTCGCAAGATCGATAAAAACGGGATTATTACTACGGTGGCCGGGCCAGGGCAGCAGGGAGTGGATTACTACAATGGCGTGGCAGTAGATGCGCAGGGCCAACTGTACGTAGCTTGGACACACGCGCAGCCTCCGTCGGTGAACGCTACCGTGAATCGGGTGAATCCGGATGGGTCTTTGACAGCGATCGCGGGCAACGGGCAACCGTGTCCCGGGCCAGGACCTTTCACCGGCGAAGGTATGCTGGCAACGCAGATTCCCCTGTGCGCGGTAGTGGCGCTGACAGTGGATCATAATGGTCTGCTGAATCTCGCGGAGGGAGACTACGGGCTGGTTTTGCGCTTGGCTGCGGATGGAATGATTCAGCGCGTGGCGGGCAACCGGGAGAGTTCAACCATCGGCGACGGGGGCCCGGCGCTGCAGGCGAGCTTGGTGGGAGGGCAGGGATGGTTGCCGGGAACGGTCATATTCGATCCGGCGGGTAGTCTTTACCTTACAGAACCGGGACTCAATTACATCCGGGAATTAACGACGAAGCCATACGCGCTCACGGCAATCCCTGCTTCCATCGACGTATCAGGTTCGACAGTGCAGACCCAAACGGTCGCTCTGTCTGCCAACTTTGCAGAGCCGTTTCCGTACGCAGTCCGGGTAAGCACGGCCGATGGCGCTAATTGGCTGAGCGCTAACCGTGTGACTGGGGTGACTGGTGAATCTCTCAAGGTGCGCATCGATTCAACGGGCCTTGCGAAAGGGTGCTATCACGGGACTGTTTCGTTGACCGTCTCCCTTGCCTCCGGCGCGCGCATGGAGGAAACTCGGGTTCCAGTTATGCTAACGGTGTCATAGCTAGTCCGTACGCAAAACTATTTCCCAACCACCTCCCGAAATACCCGCAATACATTCCCGCCCCAGATCTTCCGAATATCAGCCTCCGAATATCCCTTCTTCCTAAGCGCGGCCGCGAGTTGCGGCATCTTTCCAATATCTTCCAGACCCTTCGGAACGCTGTCAATCCCATCGAAATCACTTCCAATCCCTACATGGTCGATTCCCGCGAATTTCACTGCATGGTCGATATGGGCAACCACATCGTCAATGGTGGCAAAGGCGGGCTTCATCGTCCGAAGTCCCTCCAGATGCACCTTTCGCGCGTAGGCGTCCAGTGCCGCGCCAGTTACCTGCGGTTCCATGGCATTCTGCTTCTTGATCAGCCGCCTGCCCGCCTCGGCGTCCTTCGCATTCACAAAGCTAGGAAAGAAATTAATAGAGACTACCCCGCCATTGCGAGCCACTGCCTTCAGCATGTCGTCGGTCATGTTGCGAGGCATGTCCGTCAGCGCGCGGCATGAGGAGTGAGTGGCAATCACAGGCTTGCTTGAGACCGCGAGCGCGTCGTAGAAAGTTTTGTCCGAGATATGCGACACGTCCACGATCACTCCAATCCGATTCATCTCCCGCACCACGCTCTTTCCGAAATCGGTCAACCCATTGTGCTGAGGCGTGTCCGTCGAAGAGTCCGCCCAATTCGTGTTTCGGAAATGCGTCAGCGTCATCGCGCGGATTCCCATGCGCTGATACATGCGCAACACCGCGAGATCGTCATCGATCTGATGGCCGCCTTCCAGCGACAACACAGCCGCAATCTTGCCCGACTTGGTAACACGCTCGATGTCCGCCGCCGTGACCGCCAATTCTATTTGGTCGGGATGCCGGTCAAACAGGGTTTGCATGGCGTCGCGCAAATCCAGCGTGCGGCGAACGGCCTCCGAGCCTTTGTAGAAAGTGGGAACCCAGAGCGCGAAAAACGGAGCGTTCATGCCGCCCTCGCGAAGTCGGGGAATGTCTACCTGGCCGTCTTTGAGACGATTCGCGAGGTCAACGCCTTCCATCAGGACGCGTTGGGCGACATCCAGATGGGTGTCGATGCCGATCGTTTGGCCAGCGGCTACTGCGGTTAGAACAAAGAAAAGAGCGGTTCGCATCTATCGATTGTAGTGCTCATCATTTGCCGGGATTCACCTTGCTCAAAATACGGTCGTGGATCCAGTGTTCGTCCCACCATTCCACTGGATTCACCTGGACGCCATCGATCTGCATGCTGAAGTGGAGATGGTCCCCGCCCGCGAGTCCAGTGGCGCCGCTCAAGCCGATCGTCTGCCCCCTCTTCACCAAATCGCCGGGCTTCACTTGGATTTCGCTGAGGTGTCCGTAGATCGTCTGCAAGGCGTATCCATGGTCGATCACAATGCAGTTTCCATAGATGCCGAGCATCTCAGCGAACACGATCGTGCCATCGTTCGAGGCTACGATCGGCGTATTCTTCACCTTCGACAAGTCGAACCCCAGATGAACTTGCTGGTCCACTTTCTTGCCCTTGTATATGTACGAGCGAACGTCTGCAAACTGCGATTCCACTTTGGAGTTAGACAGCTGCAAGAATGGTCCTGACCAGAGAAACCGCTGCTCGCTCTTAAGTCGCAGGTCGGCCAGAGTCTTGTTATTTTGTTTGCGCAAATCGCCGTTGATTTTCAGGAACCGCGCGAGCATGTCTCCGCTTCCCTTCGGATCTATCTGAGGCACCACTCGATTGAGAAACGCATCGTCGA
>JANXQZ010000981.1 GCA_025353235.1 Bryobacterales bacterium | reverse complement strand
AAGGTGCGATTCGGGATGGCGTCGATAGTGACGTCGGCCACTTGGTCAAGCTTCACATTGACGATGTCGGTTTCATCCACCTTCACTTCGGCGGTGATCAGCGACATATCGGCTACGGTCATGATGGTACTGCCCGGTGAGCTCTGAATTCCCTGAACCACCGTCTCCCCGACACGCACCGGAAGATTTGTGACGATTCCGTCCAGGGGCGCAACAACCAAGTGCTTTTCAAGCACGTCGGCGATGCGAGTAAGTCCCGCCTGCTGTTGCGTGATCCGGCGTTGGGCTGAAGTCACCTGCTGTTTCGACTGAGCTTCTTGGGAGCGCGCCTGAGCAATCTTAGTCTCCGCCTCTGTCACGGAAGCACGCGCCGTGTCGTAGTCCGCTCGCTTCTGGTCGAAATCCTGCTTGGCAACCAGCTTATCTTTATAAAGTTGTTCATAACGCTCGAGATTCAGCTTCGTGCGTTCCAGTTCGGTCTTGGCGCGTACCAGTCCGGCCTCGGCAGTCTGGATGGCGTCGGTCAGCGCGCGCGTGCCAGCTTCGGAAGCGGCTGAGTCGGCGAAGGCCGTGTTGATGGCGGCTTTTTGCGCTTGCACGTCAGCACCGGCCTGAGTAGCCTCAATTTTCGCGACCACCTGACCGCGTCGAACGTGATCGCCTTCCTTGACCAGGATCTCGGTGATAGGACCCATGGCGTTGGCGCCGAGGTTAATGTAATTTTTGGGCTTAATCTCACCCGAGGCTGTGACAACAGAAGTCAAATCCTGGCGAACGACCTTTCCAGTTTGGACCGTAACAATGCCACGCTCGTTCAACTTGATGCTGGCAAACACGCCCCCGCTGATCAGGAGCACAAGCAGGACGATGACTGCAATCTTCCATTTTCGCTTCACAAACTCGATCTCCCGTCCGAAATAGACGTAACTTTCTACCGATTTGTTCTGTTCAAGTTATGATATCACGCAAGATTCTGCATCGAACCGGCAGTGGCTAGCGTTTGAGCCACGTCACTTTGGTGGGTATAGAACGCTCGCAGGCCATGCTGTCAGTCACGCCTGAGGAGATCAGGGCACATGCGTTCGAGGTGGCGCTGCGCAAGGCGTGTTCTTCGGTGTCCGCCGAAGCCGTGCGGCACTGCGACTGGCCTCGAAAAGTGACGCAAACCTCGACACGGAAATGGGCCAAGTTCATGGTCGAGTAGATAATCACGCCGAGGACCGCCACGACAAAGATAATTCCAAGTATGGCGGTGCGGCTCATGCACCTTCCGCGAAGAAATTTCCCATGCGGCGAAATTTCGCGTAGCGGTCGTCAATTAGCTGTTGCGGTGAGAGGGATGCAAGCTCGGTAAGCGTGGCAAGTAAAGGCGCTTTCATGCAATCGGCAGCCCCGTCGTAGTCATCTTGAGCGCCCCCGGGAGGCTCTGGAAGGATCCCGTCGATTAGGCGAAGTTCCAGCAAATCTGGAGCGGTAAGCTTCAGTGCGCGAGCAGCCTCGGGTGCCTTGCCCGAATCCCGGTAAATGATGGTGGCGCAACTCTCGGGCGTGATGACACTGTAGTAGGCGTTCTCGAGCATGAACACCCGATTTGCAATGCCCATTCCCAGTGCCCCGCCGCTTCCGCCTTCGCCGATTACTATCGTGATAATCGGCACGCCGAAGCGGGACATTTCACGCAAGTTCAGAGCGATGGCTTCGGCTTGGCCGCGCTCCTCGGCGTCGATACCCGGGTAGGCGCCCTGCGTATCAAGAAAAGTGACGATCGGCCGCTTGAATTTGGCCGCTAATTGCATGAGGCGAAGCGCCTTTCGGTAGCCTTCCGGCTTCGGCATGCCGAAGTTACGCAGCAGTTTTTGCTTCGTGTCGCGGCCCTTCTGCTGGCCGATTATCATGAGCGCTATCCCCTCGAAATAGGCCATCCCTCCGACGATCGCTTTGTCGTCCCCGAAAAATCGATCTCCGTGCAGCTCGCTAAAGTTTGTGAAAAGCCGGTCGATATAGTCAAGTGTATGAGGGCGTTTGGGATGCCGGGCGAGCTGCACGCGATCCCAGGATGGATTGGGCAGTTGCTCAGGCGGAGGAAGAGACTGTGAAGGATCGGACATGTTAATCAATTGAAGCGAGTCAGCCAGCGAGAACTTCGACCGATTCCGGTCCGCAGATTCGCTCGACCTCCGCCCGGAACTCCTTGTCTGGCCGGACCTTGGTCGCTACATCCAGGATAACGGAAAAATCGCGGGACTTCTCAAGCCTGAGACGAACCTCGGTCACGCCTTGCTTGCGGGTGAAGAGTTGGTTCAGCGCCTGAGCCTTGTCTGAGTTGGTCCCGTTGCCGTTTAGAGGTATGCGGATCGTGATGGCGGCCGGCAGATTTACACGCGCCATTTCTAGCGGAACGATGTCTTGGACCGAGATCTTTGGTTGAGCGTTGTCCTCGGGTAAAACGAGACCTCGCACGAACACGGCTTTGTCTTCCACCAGGTTCGCAAGCAGGCGGTCATACTGTGTCGAGAAGACCATCCCTTCCACGCTGCCCTCCAGATCCTCGATTTGCAGCGCTGCCCAAAGCTTGCCGTCTTTGGTTCGCTTTCGCTGGATACCGGTCAGAATGCCGCACAATGCGACCTCGTGTCCCTTGTCAAGGCCGTCGAGATGATCGGTCGTGTAAGTAGTGAGTTCGGATACCTTTTCGATGTGCTCGTCTAGTGGGTGACCGGTGACGTAGATTCCCAGGATCTCTTTCTCGCCCGAGAGTTTCTGCTGGGGAGTCCAATCGGGCAGATTCGGAAGGGGATGATCCTGTTGGACGGGGCCATCGTCGAACATGTTCCCGAACAGTCCGCTTTGACCGCTGAGCCGATCCTTCCACACGCGCTGTCCGGACTCCATGGCCTGATCGATCACTGCCGTGAGTTGGGCGCGATTGGCACCGAGTCGATCGAGCGCCCCTGACTTAATCAGGCTCTCCATCACGCGCCGGTTGACCGCGCTCAAGTCTACGCGCTCGGCAAAATCATACAAGCTCTTGTATGGGCCATCTTTCCGCCGCGTCTCCATAATCGACTCGGCAGCCCCTGAGCCCAAATTCCGAATAGCGCAAAGTCCGAAGCGAATTCCCTGCTTTTCGGCCTTCGTATCGGGAGTAAAGTCGCGGTCACTCGAGTTAACATCGGGGGGCAGCAAAGCGATTCCCATCTCGCGAGCCTCGTTGATGTACTTCACTATCTTCCCGGTGTTGCCCGTTTCCGAAGTCAACAAAGCTGACAGAAATTCAAACGGGAAGTGAGCCTTCAAGTACGCCGTGACGTACGCCAGATACGCGTAAGCCGCCGAGTGGGATTTGTTAAAGCCGTAGCCAGCGAACTGCTCCATCAGATCGAAGATTTTTTCCACCTTCTTCTGCGGCAGACCTTTTTCCAACGCGCCGCTCACGAAGCGCTGGCGCTGTTGAGCCATCTCCTCCGCTTTCTTTTTGCCCATGGCCCGGCGCAGCAGATCCGCATCCCCCAGCGAATAGCCCGCCAGACGATTCGAAATCTGCATCACCTGTTCCTGATACACGATCACGCCGTAGGTCTCTTCCAGTAGCTCCTTCAACTCCGGGAAATCGTACGTGACCTGCTTACGGCCGTGCTTGCGATCGATGAAATCGTCCACCATGCCGCCCTGAATCGGGCCTGGGCGGTACAGCGCGTTCAACGCACACAAATCCTCAATGCGTTCCGGCTGATACTTCCGCAAGATATCGCGCATGCCGCGAGATTCAAACTGAAACACGCCGCTCGTAAACCCCTTCGAGAAAATCTCGTAGGTCTTCTTGTCATCCAGCGGAAGCTCTTCCACATTGATGGTTACTCCTCGGTGCTTCAGAATGAGCGCGAGCGCGTCCTGAATAATATCCAGCGTGGTCAGCCCCAGGAAGTCCATCTTGAGAAGCGCGAGCTTATCAAGACCGTTCATGTCGTACTGGGTGACAATTTCGTCTTTGTTCGTCTTGTAGAGCGGGACCAGGTCTTTCAGCGGCAACGGCGAGATCACCACGCCTGCGGCATGCATTCCGCAATTGCGTGCCATCCCCTCCACCTTCAGAGCAACCTCAAGGACTTCCGCGATCCGGGGGTCCTTTTTAGCCAAATCCGAAATACCCGACTCCTGCGCGATCGCGTCCTTCAGCTTGATGTTGAGCGTGGTTGGAATCAGCTTGGTGATGCGGTCCACTTCGACATAGGGGATCTCGAGCGCCCGGGCCACGTCCTTGATCGCGGTGCGGGCCCCCAACGTGCCGAACGTGATGATCTGCGCAACCTGTTCGCGACCATATTTTTCAGTTACGTATTGGATCACCTCGCCGCGCCTGCGTGTGTGGAAGTCGATATCGATATCCG
>JANXQZ010000877.1 GCA_025353235.1 Bryobacterales bacterium | reverse complement strand
TGTTGCTCATCAGCAGCGAGGCGAACATGCCCTTGCCCGAGATGTCCACCACGCACAGGAGATGCGGCTGATTCGGCCCGGCTAAGTCTACCGGGATGGCGTCGTAGTAATCGCCACCGACTTGTTTCGCTTGCAGATTGCGGGCAGCAATGTCCGACCGGGCGAGCGCTGGCAGCCGGGCGGGAAAGAGTCCCTGTTGAATAGCTGCGGCGAGAGCCAGCTCGTTCTCAAGCTGCTTCTTGCCTACCGTCTCGCGGAAGTGCCAGGCGTTTTCGAAAGCCACGGCGGCTTGTGCGACCAGGCCTGCGCCGAACTCCAGGTCAGTCTCGCTATAGGGCTGATTGCCCATGCGCGGTCCGCACACCACCACGCCGAAGGCTTCTTCTCCAGTCCGCAAAGGCAGCAGCAGAGATCCGGGCGGCAGGGCGAGTGCGGACGAGAGTTCGCCCTCCTCCAGCACAGTGGCTTCGGGCAGACCTGCGACAGCCTCTTTCAATTTGGAGGATGGCAGCAGTTCCAAACCCTTATGCCTCACGATCTCCGGGTGGCCCGGTTTCCACGTGCTGATCGCGTGCTTGCGAACGATCCACCGGCCCGCGAGCGTCAACACTAGCAGCTGGGCGATCTCTTCCGGATCCAGCGTGAAAGACAAGCCGCGGACCAGGTCGAGCAAGGCGCGCAACTCCTGCACCTTCTGATCGAGCGACCGATTGCTGCGGACTGCTTCGTCGTGCGCCCGTGCGTTTTGAATGCCGCTCGCCGCCAGCCCGACCAGGGCGCGCACGAAGTCCTGTTCTTCTAGCTCAAGAGCGCCGCGAGCTGGGCGGCCGATGCCGAGAACGCCGATGGGGCTGTCCGGATCGCCGATGGAGAAGAACGATTCTAGTCCCGCCTTGGCTGCCGCTTCCGGACCGAAGGGCGCGTTGGCTGGCAGGGCTGGGCAGCCGCGAGAGAGTGCCACCTGCATGTCCGCGCCGTTTCGAATGGCGATCGCGCACCTGCTGATGAGCAAGCGCCCCATCACGGTGCGAAGGAGATGGCGCAAAAGGTCGTCCAGCTTCAGCGTTGCGTTGAGCAGCTTGGCTGATTCAAGAAGAGATTCAAGACGGGATTCCCCGAGTTTCGCAACTGAGCTGACCACGCGCCATTGTACCGCTCCCGGCTCAGCCATACTCAATTATGACCCGGATATTGGCCTTCTTTTCATGCTGCGCTCTCTTGGGCGCTCAGACTGTAACGATTAAAACAACGGCGCTTTTCGACGGCAAAGGGGGTGTGCTCCGCAACAAACTGATTATGATCGATGGCAGCCGGATCAAGTCTCTCACCGATAGCAAGAGCAAAGCCACGTATGACCTAAGCGGGCTGACGGT